>NZ_LIRL01000047.1 GCF_001419795.1 Streptomyces niveiscabiei | reverse complement strand
GTGGGGCGGAACCTTCTCAGGGTAGGCCAGGGGGTTCGGGAACCCGGGGCCCCTGTCGCCGTATCCGCGGGCAGTGTTCGGGATCTGAGAAACTGGATCTGATACATACAGCTCACACGGGCCGTACTGAACGGGGACCGGGACGATCCCGCGGACAGGATGTTTCACCGCACGTTTCGGCGGGCGGCCGTGGGGGAGGTCACTGACACGATGATCGGGTTGCGCGGGCGGTACCGCGCGTCCTAGAAAAGCAGTCGGGTGGAGATATGCATCGCGGTGGCGGACTGGGCGAGGGGACCGATGACCTGGGTCCTCGTCGTGCCCGGCGGGGAAGGCACCGGCGCGACGCGGAGGAAACAGACGAAGCACAGCAGACATTTCAGGCACAGAGCGAGTCCGAGGAGATCGGTCGGCTGATCCGACCCCGGACCGACCGCCTCACGGCGGGGAGCGGGAACGGTGGTCGGGTGGGCGTGACGTACAAGTACTTCGGTGCCCCCGACGGCGCTACGGCGGCCCGCGTCCCCATCTCGATGCGCCCCGAGGAGCTCGGCGGCGACGAGCTGGGCATGAACGGCATGTTCACGAAGATCAAGCCGGAGACGATGGCGGCGATGGTCCTCACGGGCATCGAGGGCGTCCCCCTCCACAAGGTCCCCCCGCTCGAACTCGTCGTCCTCCACCCCGACTACGCGGTCGTGAAACTCCCGATGACCGTCGTCGACCCCCTGCGGGACATAGGCGAGGAGGCGGTCGGGGCGGCGGCCTTCATCTGGTCGACGGTTCCTGACCGCGGGGGGCCTCGGGACGCGTTCAATGTGTATCAACTGCTGCATGAGTGGCAGGACTTCAGCCATCGGCTGCATGAGGCGGGGCATCAGCCCTATTGCCTGGTCTGGCCCTGAGCCGAGGGTTCGGTGGGTTCGGGCAGGCTGCTGTGGATGTTCTTCCGGCAGGTGCGCAGTTTCGCCAGGACGCGGGTGACGTGCTTCTCGACGGTGCGGGGGGACAGGAACAGGGTCTGGGCGATGTCCTGGTTGGTGGCGCCGGCGGCGAGCAGCTTGGCGACTTCGAGTTCGCGGGGGGAGAGCTGGGTTCCGTAGCCGCGGCGGCCCGGTCGGCGTGACGTCTGGATGCCGAGGTCGTGAAGGCGGTGCCGGCAGCGTGCGGCGTCGCCGGTCGCGCCCAGCTCGGTGAAGGTGTGTGCGGCGTCGGTCAGGTGCGTTGCCGCCTCGTCGGGGGACGAGCAGGACAAGGCGTCCGCCCGGCGTTCGGCGGCCTTGGCGGCCTCGTAGGGGCGGCCGATCTCCTGCCACCCGCGCTGCGCGTCGGCGAAGTGCTCGGCGGCCCGGGCCGGCTCGGTGGCGCGGAGTGACAGGCCCCGGGCCAGGGCCAGTTCGGCGGAGGCGGCCGGTGCGTCGCGGTCGCGCAGGTCCGACTCGGCCTCCGCCATGAGGCGTTCGGCCGACGCGTGGTCCCCGCAGGCCAGCGCGGCTTCGACCGCGACCGGGACGAGGTCCAGGGTCCGGGTCCAGGACCTGAGTCCGCGCAGCATCGACAGCGCGGGTCCGACGGTCGCCCAGGCCGCCGCCGGGGCGCCCTCGGCGAGCTGGGCCGTGGCGAGCGCGGCGGCGATCCTGATGCTCACGTCCACCTCGCTCGTGCCTCCGGCGGTCTCCGCCGCGGTGGCGAAGTGGTCGTGGGCCAGGGAGCGCCGACCCCGGGCGAGGGCGAGGTGTCCCCGGCACAGAGCCCGGTCCACGCCGATCTGCTTCACGTCGGGGTGGACGTCCGCTAGGGCCGCGTAATCCTCCTCCAGCCGGGTCCAGCGTCCGGCCAGCCAGTCCAGGCGCAGTTCCGCGACGCGGGGGAGGCATTCGACGCGCCCGTGGGCCGCGTGTGCGACCAGGTCCTCGACCTCGACCAGCAGAGCGTGGGCCCGCCGGTCGTGGCCGGCCTGGAGCGCGACCTCGGCGAGGGCGTACAGCGCGTAGGCGGCGTGGCGCAGCACCGCTCCGGCGTCGTCCCGGCGCGGCAGCCGGTCCAGCAGCGGCCAGACGGCGGGATCGCCGTCCCGGGCCATCAGGATCAGCCGGTTGATCCGGACGGCTCTGTGGCTCGTCCCGTCGGCGCTGTCGTCGACGGCCCGCTCCGCTCGGGCCTGCCAGTCCCAGGCGTGCGCGGCGGCGCCGTCCCGCTCGTAGAGGGCCAGGTTGGTCATCGCCAGTGCCGCTTTGTGCGGCTGCGTGGCCAACTCGTCGACGGCGTGGGCGAGTTCCCGGGAACCGGCCGGGTCGGCGCCGACGTTGAGCATGACCAGTCCGAGCCCGAGGCGGATCTCGCCCCGGGTGGCGTCCGGCAGCTTCGGGTCGGCCAGCACGGCCCGCAGTTCGCGGACGGTCACGGCGTAGTCGACGCCGTAGCTGACGATCCGGGCGAGCGCGAGCGCGGCTGCGGACCGCCGCTCCGTGTCCACCTGGCACCGGTCCAGGATCTGGTGCAGGAGGAAGGCCGCGGTGCCGGTGTCGCCCAGGGCGAGCGCCTGCTCGGCGGCCTGCTCGACGAGGCCGAGCCAGCCCTGCTGGTCGCCGGTGGCCAGCGTGTGGTGGGCGATCTGCACCAGCGGAAGCGGGTCCTGGGTCCGGAGGTGGTCGATCGCCCGCTGGTGCAGGCGCCTGCGGCGCGGCCCGGGGACGTGCCGGTAGGCGACCTGCTGGGCCAGCACGTGACGGAAGCCGTAGAGGCCGCTGTCGGTCTCGCGCAGCACGGCTGCCCGCAGCGCGTCGATCAGCCCGCCCGCGGCCTCGTCGCCGTGCAACGCGGCGACCTCCGCGAGCAGCGTCTCGCCGGCCGGTACGGCCAGTACGGCCGCCGCAGCGGCCGGCGACAGGGCGGCCAGCCGTTCGCCGACCGCTTCCCGCAGACCGCCGGGCACCTCGGCCCGCTCCAGCTCCCGGACGTCCGGGCGTGCCTGGTCCCGCAGCGTGATCAGGTCTTCCTCGGCGACCAGCGGCAGCCCCTCGCTGCGGCGGTGCAGCGCAGCGCACAGCTCCGGTGTGGCCCGGCCGCCCAGCGCCGCCCCGGCCAGGTCGGCCACGTCGGTCCGGGTCAGGGGCGACAGCCGGATCACCGTGCCCCCGGCACCGGGCGGCGGGCGGTAGGCGGCGCCCAGGGCCGGGGCCCCCGGCGGCAGGTCCTCGGCCCGGTAGGTGGCCACCAGCGCGAACCGGTCGGGCAGGTCGCGGGCGAGCAGCAGGAGCAGCTCGCGGGTGGCGTCGTCCACCCAGTGCAGGTCCTCGACGACCAGGACCACGCGGCCGACGTGCGCCAGCACCGAGCGCACGGCCCGGATCAGCTGGTGGCGGGCGGCGCCCGGGCCCTGCGGCCCGGCCGGGGCCGGCGGGAGGCGGTGGGCCAGGTCCGGGAGCAGCGGGGCCAGCGCGCCGGCGGTCGGCGGCAGGGCGGTGTCCGGCAGCCACGGGCCGATGGCGCCGAGCGCGTCGATCACCGGCCCGTACGGCAGGGGCTCGCGCAGCGGGTGGCAGTAGCCGGTCAGCACCCGCCACCCTTCCGACGCCAGGACCGTGGTGGCCTCGCGTACCAGCCGGGACTTCCCCATGCCGGCGTCGCCCTCGACCAGCACCACGGCCGGGGGCTGCCGGACGGCGGCGAGCACCCGGTCGAGTTCGTGGCGGCGGCCGACGAACGCGAAGCCCCGGCCGAGTCCCGAGGAGCCCTGCTGGGCCGCCATACCATCACCGTCCTGTACGCGACGTCCTGCTCCGGTCATACGCAGTGGCCGCCCGGGCCGGCGTCATCGGGCCGTCCCCCATTCAATGGGCGGCGCTACCTACTTAATACGTCCCTCATTGTTTCGGTCTGTCCTTCATG
The DNA here is from genome assembly GCF_001419795.1 of Streptomyces niveiscabiei. Taxonomy (GTDB): domain Bacteria; phylum Actinomycetota; class Actinomycetes; order Streptomycetales; family Streptomycetaceae; genus Streptomyces; species Streptomyces niveiscabiei. The sequence continues at coordinate 9,589 of NZ_LIRL01000047.1, read as the reverse complement.
TGCATCTTCGGTGTCGTCCACACATCGGGAAGGGCACGACGGCAGCGATGTCGCCGCGTGGCCGACCACGCACAACGGAGCACACAGCATGTCCCGAGCACGCATCTTCCGCAGGCTCAGCACGTCGGCCGTCCTCCCGGCGGCCCTCGTCGGAGCCGTCGCCCTCGCCGGTCTGGGCGGCAGCCTCACCACCGGTGCGCAGCACCGGTCGCTGGGCGGGCACGTCCAGCTGGCCAGCGCGACGGCCCCGACCGACGGCATGACCTTCGACATGACGAACGTCACCCCCGACCAGTACGACGCCATCATCAACTTCCTCCGCGACCGGGGCGGCGGCTGGAACATCTACCAGAGCATCCGTGTCACGCGGACGAGCGACGACTACTTCCCCCTCACCCTCCAGGTGGGCGGGAACCGGGTCACCCTGATCTTCAACGCGCGGAACATGTACGTGACCGGCTGGGTCAACGAAGCGAACGGCCACTACGTCCGGCTGGGTGCCGGACCGAAGACAGTGCCGTGGCAGCGAGGCACCACGGACGACCGGAACTGGCTCAACTACAGCGACATGGAGCGTGCCGCCCAGATCGACCGCGGCTCCCAGGGCATCACCATGCGCACCATCCAGAGCGCGATCACCGACCTGGCGAACGGCAACTGGCGGGACAGCGCGCGGGCCCTGCTCGTCCTCACCCAGGCCTTCGCCGAGGGCTCCCGCTACGACTTCATCTCGTACCGGATCGGCCACGCGATGCGCAACAACGGCATCTTCTACGCCGGGTCCTCGTCCATGGTCAACGGCGGGTCGGGCGCCCTCTCGCTGACGGCCCTGGACCTGGAGAACAACTGGGGAGGCCTGTCCCAGGCGGTCGAGAACGCGACACAGAACCATTTCCCCGTCAACTACCAGATCGGCAGCGGGTCCTTCACGACGATGCAGGCGATCGACGAGCAGCTGGCCATGGCCCTGTACATCAAGATGGCCTAGCGCGAAAGCGCGCGGAACAGAACGCCGGGACACGGGCTGAAGTGGGGCTTTTCGGTGGAGAGGGGGGTGCCCAAGATCCTCGGAACGGGCATGCGAAACTTTTCACATGAGTGCCGCCAGCCGTGCGTCCCGGCGTTCGAACAGCGCCTTCGAGAAGAGGTCCCCGTCGCGTCGGGCCGTCCTGATGATGGCGGCCGGTGCCGCCTCGGGGGCCCTGGCGCTGTCCGCCTGCTCGTCCGGGGGCACCTCCGGCGGGGGCGGGGACACGCACTTCGTGATGGGGACCGACGGGATCGCGCGGGTGAAGGCGGGCCAGCGGGACGCCGCGCCCGAACTGGCCGGGAAGACCGTCGCCGGGCCGGACCTCGACCTCGCCTCGTTCAAGGGCAAGGTCGTCGTCCTCAACGTGTGGGGGTCCTGGTGCTCGCCCTGCCGGGCCGAGGCGCCGGGGTTCCAGAAGGTGTCCGAGAGCCTCAAGGCCAAGGGCGTCCAGTTCGTCGGGATCAACACCCGGGACGCCAACAACGACAACGCGCTCGCCTTCGAGAAGCAGATGGGGGTGACGTACCCGAGCCTGTCGGACCCGACGGGGAAGCTGCTGCTGCGCTTCAAGAAGGGCACGCTGAACCTCCAGACGATCCCCTCCACGCTGGTCATCGACCGTGAGGGCAAGGTCGCCGCGCGGTCGCTGTCGCCGCTGAGCGAGGAGCGGCTGCGGGAGATGATCGATCCGGTGCTCGCGGAGAAGGCGTGAACTCCCTCGCCGTGGGTGAGCTGAACGGGACCGTCCTCAACGGCGCCCTGATACTGGCGCTGCCGATCGCGCTGCTCGGCGGGCTCGTCTCCTTCTTCTCGCCGTGCGTCCTGCCCCTCGTACCCGGCTACCTCTCGTACGTCACCGGTATCAGCGGTACGGATCTCGCCGAGGCGCGCCGGGGGCGGATGGTCGCCGGTGCCTCGCTGTTCGTGCTCGGGTTCACGGTCGTGTTCGTGTCGAGCGGCGCGCTGTTCGGGTACTTCGGGGACACCCTCCAGGCCAACAAGGACGTCCTGTCCAAGGTGCTCGGCGTGCTCATGATCCTCATGGGCGTGTTCTTCATGGGGCTCATGCCGTGGATGACGGCGCGGGAGTTCCGGATCCACAAGCGGCCGATCAGCGGGCTGGTCGGGGCGCCGCTGCTGGGCGCGCTGTTCGGGATCGGGTGGACGCCGTGCATCGGGCCGACGCTCGCGTCCGTGCTCGCGCTGTCCTCGCAGCAGTCCAGTGCCGGGCGCGGGGCGATCCTGACCGTCGCCTACTGTCTGGGGTTGGGCGTACCGTTCGTGCTCGCGGCGGTCGCCTTCCGCAAGGCGCTGGGGGCCTTCTCCTGGGTCAAGCGGCACTACGTCTGGGTGATGCGGATCGGCGGCACGATGATGATCGTGACCGGTCTGCTGCTGCTGACCGGCGTCTGGGACGGCATGGTGCAGGACATGCAGTCCTGGTCCAACGGCTTCGTTGTAGGGATCTGATCCATGGGCAAGAGCAGTCCGACGCCGACGGACGAGGCGACCGAACCGGACGGCAACTCGCCGGACGCCGCTTCGGGGGACGCTGCCGCGAGAGACGCCGCTTCGAAGGATGCCGCGTCGAGCGACGCCCGGGACGCCGCGAGCACCAAGCTCTCCACCGCCCCCGAGGAGACCCTCAACGTTCCCGCGCTCGGCGTCGTCGGCTGGGCCCGCTGGTTCTGGCGGCAGCTCACCTCGATGCGGGTCGCGCTGCTGCTGCTCCTGCTGCTGGCGCTCGCCGCGATCCCCGGCTCGCTGATCCCGCAGACCGGCAGCGACGCGACGAAGGTCGCCGACTTCCGCAAGGCGCACACCACGCTCGCGCCGCTCTACGACAAGGCCGGCCTCTTCCACGTCTACAGCTCGGTGTGGTTCTCGGCGATCTACATCCTGCTGTTCGTCTCGCTGATCGGCTGCATCGTCCCGCGCACCTGGCAGTTCGTGGGCCAGCTGCGCTCCCGGCCGCCGGGGGCGCCCAAGCGGCTGACGAGACTTCCGGCGTACACCTCGTGGCGTACTACGGCTACCCCTGAAGAGGTACGGGAGACCGCGCTCGCCCTGCTGAAGAAGCGGCGGTTCCGCGCGCACGTCGCCGGGGACGCGGTCGCCGCCGAGAAGGGGTACTTCCGGGAGGTCGGCAACCTCGCCTTCCACATCGCGCTGATCGTCCTGCTGGTCGCGTTCGCGTGGGGGCAGCTCTTCAAGTCGGAGGGCAACAAGCTGATCGTCGAGGGCGACGGCTTCTCCAACGTGCTGCCCCAGTACGACGACTTCAAGTCGGGCAACCTCTTCGACACCAGCGAGGACCTGGTCCCGTTCAGCTTCCGGCTCGAGAAGTTCACGGGTACGTACGAGCTGACCGGGCCCAACCGTGGTACCCCCCGTACCTACGAGGCAGCCCTCACGTACAGCGAGGGCGCGTACGGCAAGGACAAGCGGACCGTCGTCAAGGTCAACCACCCGCTGGAGGTCGGCGACGCGAAGGTCTACCTCACCGCCCACGGGTACGCCCCCATCGTCACCGTCCGGGACGGCAAGGGCGACGTCGTCTACCGCGACGCGGTCCCGCTGCTGCCGCTCGACAACAACGTCACGTCGTCCGGTGTCGTCAAGGTCATGGACGGCTACAAGGACGCGAAGGGCAAGACCGAGCAGCTCGGGTTCCAGCTCTTCTTCCTGCCGACGTACACCAAGGGGAACGAGGTCGCGTCGACGTTCCCCGCGCTGATCAACCCGATCATGAACGTCGTCGGCTACCACGGCGACCTCGGCGTCGACTCCGGGATCCCGCAGAGCGTCTACCAGCTCGACAAGTCCCACCTCAAGGAGTTCAAGGACGCGAAGGGCGCGCAGCTGCGGGCGAACCTGACGCCGGGCAAGACCATGACGCTGCCGAACGGCGCCGGGACCATCACCTACGAGGGCACCAAGGAGTGGGCGAACTTCCAGGTCGTCCAGGATCCGGGGGGCGGCTGGGCGCTGACCGGGGCGGTTGCCGCGATCTTCGGCCTCGCCGCGTCGCTGTTCGTCCAGCGGCGCCGGGTGTGGGTGCGGGCGGTCGCCGGGCCCGACGGGGTGACCCTCGTCGAGATGGCGGGGCTCGGCCGGAGCGAGTCGGCGAAGGTGCCGGAGGAGCTGGGGGCGCTGGCGGACGGGCTGTACGCGCGGGCGCCGGGGGTGGCGGAGGACGAGGGTGAGTCTGACGCCGGGGCCGAGGCGGGCGCTGACGCTGAGGCCGGGGCGGGCGCCGAGGCGGGCGCTGATGCCGGGTCCCTCTCAGGTGCTACCGGTACTACCTCCACCGACCCCGACGCGGCATCCCCCGCAGGTACTACCCCTGACGTATCCCCTACCCCCCAAGCTGTCCCTTCCGAAGGGTCTGAGAAGTGACTCTCGCCGCCGCGACCAACGAACACCTCGCCAACATCAGCAACACGCTGATCTACTCCTCGATGGCCGTCTACACCCTCGCCTTCTTCGCGTACATCGCCGAGTGGCTCTTCGGCAGCCGCAGCAAGGTGGGCCGCACGGCCGCCGCGCTGACCCCGGCCGCCACCACCGCCGCCGCGAAGAAGGCGCCGGCCGTCACGGTCAAGAAGGCCGGCGGGACCGCCGTACTGGAGCGGCCGGAGGTCGTCGTCCGCTCCGCCTCCGGCGCGCGTGACGTGCCGGACGGGCCCGGGGCGCACGGCGGGGACGAGCAGGGCGACCTCTACGGCCGGATCGCGATCTCGCTCACGGTCCTCGCGTTCCTCGTCGAGCTGAGCGGTGTGATCACGCGCGCTGCCTCGGTGGAGCGGGCGCCGTGGGGCAACATGTACGAGTTCAACATCACGTTCTCGACGGTCGCGGTCGGCGTGTACCTCACGCTGCTGGCGCTGCGCAAGAACGTCCGCTGGCTCGGCCTGTTCCTGATCACCACGGTCCTGCTGGACCTGGGGCTCGCGGTCACCGTCCTCTACACGGCCAGCGACCAGCTCGTCCCCGCGCTCCACTCGTACTGGCTGTACATCCACGTCTCGACGGCCATCCTCTGCGGCGCGGTCTTCTACGTCGGCGCGGTCGCCACGATCCTGTACCTCTTCAAGGACTCCTACGAGAACAAGCTCGCGGCCGGCGGAAAGCCCGGCAAGTTCGCGAACTCGGTGCTCGACCGGCTCCCCGCGTCCGCGTCCCTCGACAAGTTCGCGTACCGCGTGAACGCGGCCGTCTTCCCGCTGTGGACGTTCACGATCATCGCCGGCGCGATCTGGGCGGGCGACGCGTGGGGCCGCTACTGGGGCTGGGACCCCAAGGAGACCTGGTCCTTCATCACCTGGGTCGGCTACGCCTGCTACCTGCACGCGCGCGCGACCGCCGGGTGGAAGGGCCGCAAGGCCGCCTACCTCGCGCTCCTGGCCTTCGGCTGCTGGCTGTTCAACTACTACGGCGTCAACATCTTCGTGAGCGGGAAGCACTCGTACGCGGGGGTCTGACCGTCGGCAGCGAGAGGCCGGTTCCTGTGACTCAGGTCACGGGAACCGGCCTTTGCCGTACGACAGGTGAAGGGCGTGGACACGAATCTGCGAAGACGCATCCGGGCCGGGGACCACGACGCGTTCGGCGAACTCTTCGACGCCTGCGCGCGCTCCGTCTACAACCACGCGTACCGCCTGACCGGCGACTGGTCCACCGCCGAGGACATCGTCTCGCTCACCTTCCTGGAGGCGTGGCGGCTGCGGGAGTCACTCGACGGTACGGGGGGTCCCATACGGCCGTGGCTGCTCGGGATCGCGACGAACGTGGCGCGTAATACCCGGAGGACCATGCGCCGCCATGCCGCCGCGATGTCCCGGCTGCCCCCTGCCGCGGTGGTGAGCGACTTCGCCGACGAGATCGCCGGCCGCCTCGACGACGCCGCCCAACTCGCCCTCGTCCAGGAGGCGTTACGGCGACTGCGGCGCCCCGAGCGGGAGGTGCTGGCGCTGTGCGTCTGGTCCGGCCTCGACTACACGACGGCCGCGCGGGCCCTCAGCGTCCCCGTCGGCACGGTCCGCTCCCGCCTCTCCCGGGCCCGGAAGAAACTCGCGAAACATATGGAACCCCCGCACACCCCACGACAGATGAAAGGTGACCGCACACCCGCGGTCGGCCCCCTGAAGGAGGGAAACCGATGACACAGCTTCCCGAACGCGACCTTCCACCGGGCCGTCACCTCCTCCTCAAGGAGCATCTGATGACCGAGATCCGCCAGGCCCAGGCACAGGCCCCGGCGCCGACGCCGGAACAGGCACCGGCCCCGTCCCGGAAGTGGCTGCGCCCCGCGCTCGCCGCAGCCGCCGTCGCGACCGCCGCGGCCGTCGCCTTCACCGTCCTGCCGTCCGCCGGCTCCGGCGAGGGTGCGCCCCAGCCGCCCAGCAGGCAGACCGTGGCCCTCCTGGAGGACATGGCGCTGGCCGCCGCGTCGGGGCAGCCGCACGGGCCCGTGCGCGACGACCAGTTCGTGTACGTCGAGAGCAGGGTGTCGTACTCCAGCGCCAGGGACGGCCGGATCACCGTCCAGCCGCTGCACCGGCAGGAGATCTGGACGTCGGTGGACGGCCTGCACACCGGGCTGAAGCGCGAGGCGGGGGAGAAGCCGATGGACCTCCCGCCGGACGTGCGGCCGGGCGGCCCCGGCTGGGAGGTGTCCGCCTTCTACAACCACCTCAAGACCCTCCCCACCACCGCCGACCGCATGTGGGACTACCTCTACGAGACCGCGCCGAAATACAGCGAACAGGACACCTACCAGGCGATGTTCGTGCTGGCCGGCGACCTGCTGGTCAACTCGGTCATGCCACCGGAGCAGGGTGCCGCCCTCTTCCGGGCCGTCGCCCGCATCCCCGGCGTGACGCTCACGGGTGACGCCGTCGACGCGGCGGGCCGCCCCGGAGCCGGCGTCTCCCGCCAGGACCCCGACAACCCCACCAGGGACGAGTGGATCTTCGACCTCAGGACCCACGCCTTCCTGGGCGAGCGCAGCGTCGCCACCTCCGACCACTCCGACGTGAAGAAGGGAACCGTCACGAGCAACACGGCCGTCCTGCGCCGCGCGATCGTCGACAGGGCCGGCCAGCGCCCCTGACCCCTACGACGGCGGCAGGCACTCCCTGGCCGGAGGCTTCCCCTCCGGCCAGGCGAGCCGCACGAACCGGTTGCCGCCCGTCGCGGTGAGCTCCACGATCGGTACCGCCTTGTCGTACGGGTTGCCGTGGGCGTCGAGGCAGATCCAGCCACTGGCGCCGCTCACCCGCAACGAGCCCTTCACCTGGGGCCATTGGAGGCCGACGTCCGCCAGGGGCGGGACCGTGCCGCCCGCCGGCGTGGCCTCGCGGACGCCCTTGATCGCGAGGGTCGTCGCGTCGTAGCCGATGATCAACTGGCCGTCTTCGAGGGCGACTTCGCCGATGGGCCCGACGGGGGCGCGGGACGCGCGGGCGATCAGGTCGGTGAGGGCCTTCATGTCGGCGGCCGAACCACCCGTACTGGTCGGGGGAGTTGCGGTCCACGCGTCGGGGTGGGCGAGGGCCGAGTAGCGGACGGAGAGGTTGCGGGACAGGGCGGTGCGGTCGAGCCCCTTGTCGCCCTCCAGGTAGGACCCTTCGTCGCCGGTGAGGACCGTGAACCTGCGGTCCTGGCACCCCCGTCCCCCCAACGCGTTGATGAACTGCCGGAGTTGGATGTGCCGCCCGGCGAAGAGGATCGTGTCCGTGCCGGGGGAGGTGTCGCAGACGAGGTGGGTGATCTGCCGGAAGGTGTTCGCGGTGGTGCCCTCCTGGCTGCGGTCGGCGGGCGGGGTAAAGGGCTGGGGTTCGTAGGGCGAGCCCTGGATGAGCGAGGCGAACGAGTTCTGGAGGGTCCGGGTGTAGGGGTCACCGGGCTTGTCGTAGACGAGGATCGCCTTGCCGGCGGCGACCTTCGCGAAGGAGGCCAGCGCGCGGGCCTCGTCCGTGTTGGTCGGCGAGACCCGCGCGAGCCCGGGGAAGGGGTCGCGCCCGCCCTGCCCGTTGGCGAGGTCGTCGGCGGTGATGGACGCGCCGACGACGGGGATGCCGCGCCGGGTCAGCTCGGTGACGGCGTCCTTGTTGGCCTCGGTGCTGGTGCCGACCCCGGCGACGGCCCGCAGCCGGTCCTCGGACCTGGTCATCGCGTCCAGCCGGTCCACCATCGGCTCCCAATGGCCGCTGGTGGCACCGGGGTTGGCCAGCACGAGCCGGATCGCCGGGGTCTGCCCGTTGGCGGCGTGGTTGGCCTGCCACTGGGCCAAGTAGGCGCCCTGCAACTCGTGCTGGACGTCCCGCAGCGTGGACGGCGCGCTCGCGGAGAACGGCAGCATCAGCGCGACGGTGACGTACGAACCCTCCTTGAGGGTGTCGTTCTCCGCCGCGATGGCCCGTACGGCGTCCCGGAGTTGGGGTCTGCCGAAGTCGTACGCCGAGGCCGTCACGCCGACGCACTCGGAGCTGCCGGCCGGCCGGGAGACGCCCGGCGCGCAGGAGCGGTCCTCCTGGAGCAGGGCCCGGGTGCCGAGCACGATCCCGGTCACCAGCGCGGCCGAGACCACGATCGCGACGTACCGGTAGAGCCGGATCTGCCAGATCTCGCGCAGCCGTCGCAGCATCAGACGTCCCCCTCGTCGTCGTTCTCGTCTTCTTCCGGGAGGCTCAACGGCCGTCCGGCCAGGGCGTCCTGGGGCCAGGCGCGCGACGCCGCGAAGAGCAGCGCGCCCCCGGGGGTGCGCAGGTCGGAGAGCTGTTCCAGTTCGAACCTGAGCCGGTCGCAGACGCGCCGGTCGGGCAGGACGAGCGGGTCGCTCACCTGCCACACCGCGTGCAGCAGCCGCCGTACCCGCAGGTGCAGTCCGGCGTTCTCCGGCGGGAGCCGGCCGGCCGTGTCGCGGCGGCCCAGCGCGATCGGCACGCGCTGGTCCTCGGGCCCGAAGCAGGGCGCCGAGGCCACGAACCGCAGGGTGTCCAGCCAGACGCGGACCGGCAACTCGGTGAAGCTGTCGCGGAGTTCGGCGACCGCGCCGTCCGTGTCGCCGAGGGCCAGCTCGTGGTGGAGCCGGTAGACGGCGTGGTCGGTGGCGTAGTGCCGGATCAACACCTCATGCACGTCACGCCACTTGGTGAGCTGATGCAGCCGCAGCAGGAGCAGCGTCCGGACGAACCGGTCGCCGACGAAGTGCCCCGGCTCCTGCGCGACGCCCTCCGCGAGGAGCCGCGCGCGCAGGGTCCGTACGCCGGACGAGCCGAAGTCGTCCGGGAGTTGGGCGGTGGCGAGGGCCACGGCCGAGTCGTGGTCGTGGGCGGCGGCGAGGACGGTCAGCTCGTCGAGGCGGTCGGCGGGGACGAGCCGGCGCAGGAGTTCGCCGTACGCGGGGAGGGGGTCCTCCTCGTCCGGCTGGACGGGCTCGGTGAGGAGGGCGGCCAGCGTGCCCGCCCGGTCCGGGTGCCGGCGGGCGGCTCGCGCGGTGAGGACGATGCCGAGGGGGTTGCCGCCGGTCAAGCGGTGGACGGCGTGGGGGAG
>NZ_LIRL01000469.1 GCF_001419795.1 Streptomyces niveiscabiei | reverse complement strand
TCTTCTTCGCCGCGGCCGTCGTCTTCTTCGCCGCGGCCGTCGTCTTCTTCGCCGTGGTCGTCTTCTTGGCGGCGGTCTTCTTCGCGGCAGCCGTCTTCGTGGCCGCCGCCTTCTTCGCCGGGGCCTTCTTGGCGGGGGCCTTCTTGGCCGTCTTCTTCGCCGGGCCCTTCGCCCGCTTCTCCGCGAGGAGTTCGAAGCCGCGCTCGGGCGTGATCTCCTCGACGCTGTCGCCGGAGCGGAGCGTCGCGTTGGTCTCGCCGTCGGTGACGTACGGCCCGAACCGGCCGTCCTTGACGACGACGGGCTTGCCGCTGACGGGGTCCGCGCCGAGCTCCTTCAGCGGCGGCTTGGCGGCGGCGCGCCCGCGCTGCTTGGGCTGGGAGTAGATCTCCAGCGCCTCTTCGAGGGTGATCGTGAAGAGCTGGTCCTCGGTCTGGAGGGACCGCGAGTCGGTGCCCTTCTTGAGGTACGGCCCGTAGCGCCCGTTCTGCGCGGTGATCTCGACGCCCTCCGCGTCGGCGCCGACCACGCGCGGGAGGGACATCAGCTTGAGCGCGTCGTCGAGGGTGACCGTGTCGAGGGACATCGACTTGAACAGCGAGGCGGTGCGCGGCTTGACCGCGTTCTTCCCGGTCTTCGGCGTCCCCTCGGGCAGCACCTCGGTGACGTACGGCCCGTACCGGCCGTCCCGCGCGATGATCTGGTGCCCGGAGACGGGGTCGGTGCCCAGCTCGAAGTCGCCGCTGGGCTTGGCCAGCAGCTCCTCCGCCATCTCGACGGACAGCTCGTCGGGCGCGAGGTCCTCGGGGATGTCCGCGCGCTGGTGGCCCTCGCTGTCCTTCTCCCCGCGCTCGATGTACGGCCCGTACCGGCCGACCCGCAGGACGATCCCGCTGCCGACGGGGAACGAGGACACCTCGCGGGCGTCGATCGCGCCGAGGTCGGTCACCAGCTCCTTGAGCCCGCCGAGGTGGTCCCCGTCGCCGTTGCCCGCGTCGGCCGCGCCGCCCGCGCCGCCGGTGCCCTCGCCGAAGTAGAACCGCTTGAGCCACGGCACGGACTGCGCCTCGCCGCGCGCGATGGCGTCGAGGTCGTCCTCCATCTTGGCGGTGAAGTCGTAGTCGACGAGCCGCCCGAAGTGCTTCTCCAGGAGGTTGACGACGGCGAAGGACAGGAACGACGGGACGAGCGCGGTGCCCTTCTTGAAGACGTAGCCGCGGTCGAGGATGGTCCCGATGATCGACGCGTACGTGGACGGGCGGCCGATCTCGCGCTCTTCGAGCTCCTTGACGAGGGACGCCTCGGTGTAGCGCGCGGGGGGCTTGGTCGCGTGCCCGTCGACCGTGATCTCCTCGGCGGTCAGCGGGTCGCCCTCGGTGACCTGCGGCAGGCGCCGCTCGCGGTCGTCCAGTTCGGCGTTCGGGTCGTCCGCGCCCTCGACGTACGCCTTCAGGAAGCCGTGGAAGGTGATCGTCTTGCCGGAGGCGGTGAACTCGACGTCCCGGCCGTCAGCGGCGGTGCCGCCGATCTTGACGGTGACGCTGTTGCCGGTGGCGTCCTTCATCTGGGAGGCGACCGTGCGCTTCCAGATCAGCTCGTAGAGGCGGAACTGGTCGCCGGTCAGGCCGGTCTCCGCGGGGGTGCGGAAACGATCACCCGAGGGACGGATCGCCTCGTGCGCCTCCTGCGCGTTCTTGACCTTGCCGGCGTACGTGCGCGGGGCGGAGGGCAGGTAGTCGGCGCCGTACAGCTGGGTGACCTGCGCGCGGGCGGCGGACACGGCGGTGTCGCTGAGGGTCGTGGAGTCCGTACGCATGTAGGTGATGAAGCCGTTCTCGTACAGCTTCTGCGCCACCTGCATGGTCGCCTTCGCGCCGAAGCCGAGCTTGCGGCTGGCCTCCTGCTGGAGGGTCGTCGTACGGAAGGGGGCGTACGGCGAGCGGCGGTACGGCTTGGACTCGACCGAGCGGACGGCGAACCGGGTCTGCTCCAGGGCGGCGGCCAGGGCGCGGGCGCTGCTCTCGTCGAGGTGGAGAATCTGCTCGCTCTTGAGTTGTCCCAGGGAGTCGAAGTCGCGGCCCTGCGCGACCCGCCTGCCGTCGACGGTCTGGAGGCGGGCGACCAGCGACGACGGGTCCGACGAGTCCCCGGCGCGGCCGGTCGCGAAGGTCCCCGTCAGGTCCCAGTACTCAGCAGAACGAAAAGCGATGCGCTCGCGTTCCCGCTCGACCACAAGTCGTGTCGCCACCGACTGGACGCGGCCCGCCGACAGCTTCGGCATGACCTTCTTCCACAGGACCGGCGAGACCTCGTAGCCGTAGAGGCGGTCGAGGATGCGGCGGGTCTCCTGGGCGTCGACGAGCTTCTGGTTGAGCTGGCGGGGGTTGGCGACGGCGGCCCGGATCGCGTCCTTGGTGATCTCGTGGAAGACCATCCGCTTGACCGGGATCGTCGGCTTCAGGACCTGCTGGAGGTGCCACGCGATGGCCTCGCCCTCGCGGTCCTCGTCGGTGGCGAGGAAGAGTTCGTCGGACTCCTTGAGGAGGTCCTTGAGCTTCTTGACCTGCGCGCGCTTGTCGGCGTTGATCACATAGATGGGCTGGAAGTCGTGCTCGACGTCCACGCCGAGGCGGCGCACCTCGCCGGTGTACTTCTCCGGCACCTCGGCGGCGCCGCTCGGAAGGTCGCGGATGTGCCCGACGCTGGCCTCGACGATGTATCCGGGGCCGAGATAGCCCTTGATCGTCTTCGCCTTGGCGGGCGACTCGACGATGACGAGTCGCCTGCCGCCCTTCGCGGTCTCGCTTGTCGGGGACAACTTCGCTCTTCTCTCCGGATCGACGCTGGGGGCCTCCCCAGGCTTCGTCCCGGGGCACAGTCATGGTGACGCTGCGGAGTGTGACGGTACATCCCGCCCCCGTGTCAAACGGGAAAAGCCCGCAACGGCCACTCGAACGGTAACCCGACTACCGCCATTCCTGCCGCCCGGAGTACCGACCGACGTATTCAGGACGGCCGGCGCCGCACCGCACCGCCGACCGGTACGGCGCTCCCGCGCGCGGTGTCCCCGCGCCGCCCCGGACGCGCGCTCAGACCCGCGTGAGGCACCACGCCGCGACGGCCAGCGACGCCACGGCGGCGGCCGTGGCGAACGTCACCGCGACCCCTTGCCCGACCCCCTGGGCGACCGGCTGACGCTGGCGCGCGCGTACGGTCGTCCACACCAACAACCCGCCCCCGAACAGCGCGAACACCGCCCCCGCGAAGATCGCCGGCCCACTCTCCATGCCCGTCCACGCCCCCTCGTCGCCCCGCACGCGCGTGCGGCTGCGCCGGACCCTGCCACGCCCGGACGGCACCCCGGCGAACCTCAGGTGAACACCGCCCCGGCGCTCCCCCCGGCCCCGGACGGGCCCCCGGCGCACCGCCGCGCGCGCCGGGCACGCACCACCCGCGCGCGGGTGCCTTTCCGGCCGACTTCCGCGCGCGGGCCGCGACCGAGGTCGGGCGCCCCGCCTCAGCCCTCGTCCACCGGCTCCAGGAACCCCTGCTCCACCAGCAGCCGGATCTGCGCGGGCGTGCGGTCGCGCAGGACGACCGGGTCCTCGCCGACGAGCTGGGCGATCGCGTCGAGGATCACGCCCGCGGTCAGCGAGCCGTCGCACACGCCCGCGAAGCCGGCGCCGACGGTGTCGACCTTGGTGGCCCGGCGCATGCCGCGGTGCTGGCGCAGGACGACGTGTTCGGGGTCCTCGGCGCCGGGCAGCCCGACCTGTTCCTGAACGACCTCGGGGGCCAGCGTGAAGCGGGCGGTGAGGAGGGCGGCGTCGTCGTGGCCGCGGAGGTAGTCGACGCGCTCGAAGTGGGCGCGGACGGCGTCCCCGAGGGGCTGCTCGACGGAGTGCGGCCACTCCTCGACGGTGACGGACGGCTCGGCGGCGGCGGCCTTGCGCAGGGTGATCCACCCGAACCCGACGGCCTTCACCTTGCGCGCCTCGAACTCGTCCAGCCAGGCGTCGTACCGCGCCTCGTAGGCCGCCGGGTCGTCCCGGTGGTCCCCGGCGTCGCGCAGCCACAGCTCGGCGTACTGGGTGACGTCCTGGACCTCCCGCTGGACCACCCACGCGTCGCACCCGCGCGGGATCCACGAGCGCAGCCGGTCCTGCCAGTCCTCGCCCTCGACGTGCTGCCAGTTGGCGAGGAACTGCGCGTACCCGCCCTCGTTCAGCCGCGCGCCCGCGCCCTGGACGAGCGCGCGGCACAGCTCGTCGCCGCCCATGCCGCCGTCCCGGTACGTCAGGCGCGCGCCCGGGGAGATCACGAAGGGCGGGTTGGAGACGATCAGGTCGTACGACTCGTCGTCGCGCAGCGGCTCGTACAGCGAGCCCGCGCGCAGGTCGGCCGCCGGTACGCCGGACAGGGCGAGCGTGAGGGCGGTGATGTGCAGCGCGCGCGGGTTGAGGTCGGTGGCCGTCACGCGCGTGGCGTGCCGGGCGGCGTGCAGGGCCTGGATGCCGGAGCCGGTGCCGAGGTCGAGCGCGGCGCCCACGGGCGTGCGGACGGTGATCCCGGCGAGCGTCGTGGAGGCGCCGCCGACGCCGAGGACGACGGCCTCGTCGCGCTTGCCGATCCCGCCCGCCCCGCCGACCGCGCAGCCGAGGTCGGACACGACGAACCAGTCCTCGCCGTCGGGCCCGCCGTAGGGGCGTACGTCGACGGTCGCCGCGACCTCGTCGCCCGCGCGCGTCAGCCAGCCGCTCTCCACGCACGCGTCCACCGGCAGAACGCCGGCCACGCGCGCGTGCGGCACGGTCCGCTGCAACAGGAAGAGCCGTACGAGGGCCTCCAGCGGCGTGTCGCCGCGTGTCGCGCGCAGCGCGGGCACCGTCTCGCTGCGGGCCAGCGCCGCGTACGCGGGGGCGCCGAGCAGGTCGAGCAGCCCGTCGGCGGTGAAGGAGGCCGCGAGCAGGGCCTCCCGCAGCCGGACGGTCACATCGACGTGGTCGGACGAGGGCAGCGGGGAGGGGGTGACTTCACTCACCCGCACATTGTCCCCCGTACGCACGCGCGAGCGCGGCTCGCGGTCGGCCGTACGCGCGCGTGGGGGCTATCCCTTGGCCGCACCCGTCGCGGAGCCCGACGGCGACGGCGAGGCCGCCGGGGCCGAGGGTGCCGCCGAGGGCTCCGCCGGGGCCGACGGGGCCGCCGTCTGCTTGCAGGTGTCCTGTTTCACCATGGCCCGCTTGACGTCCCCGGTCTCCAGGTCCGTCAGCGCCGTGTCGCTGGTCTTGAGGGTCTTCAGGTCGGCGGCCACCGCGTCGAGCCCGACGGAGAACTTCGCCTCGCTCTTCGTGTCGAGGGCGTCCGTCTTGGTCTTCAGCCCGGCGTACGACGTGGACAGCGAGGTGAGCACCGTGACGGCGTTGCGCTGCTTCGTGGCGCCGTCCTCGACGCCGGGAGGCGCCCCGGCGGAGCTGATGGCGTCGGCGAGCCCCTTGTAGCCGTCGGCCTGCTGCTGGAACGCCTGGGACAGCGTCTGCTGGACCTCCTTCGGGGGGAGGCCGTTGGTGGAGACCTTCTCGATGGAGGCGCTGGCCGTGTCGATCTTGGCCTTGAGCGCGGGGATGTCGGAGCAGAGCTTCCCGGCCCAGGCGACGAGGTCCTTGTTCACCTCGTTCTTCTCACCGCTGCATCCCGTCAGCGCCAGTATCAGGACCGCACCGCCGGACAGTGCGGTCGCGAGCTTCTTGTTCACCGGATCGGTCCCTTCCATGGCTCTCGGCCACGGAAACATACACGCCGACCGGACGCGCACCGCCGGGAGAGTGACCCCTATGAGGCGCTATCGGAAGGTTTGTCCCCCACCCTCGCCGCGCGTTCCCGAGAGAGAAGCCTCACGGCGCGCAGGGGCGGGCGGCCCACGAGCGAACCGCCCGCCCTAGAGGACGACGTTCTGTACAGAACTTACGAAACGGCCGCCCTAGGGTGCGCGCCCTCCGCGTCCCCGGACTCCTCCTCGTCCCCCACCGCGATCCCGCGCCGCTTGGACACGTACACCGCGCCCACGATCACCGCGAGGGACAGCACCGCGATCAGCACCCGTATCCCGACGCTCTCGTCCGCGCCGTACGAGAACTTGATCACGGCGGGGGCGATCAGCAGGGAGACGAGGTTCATGACCTTCAGCAGCGGGTTGATGGCGGGCCCGGCGGTGTCCTTGAAGGGGTCGCCGACCGTGTCGCCGATGACGGTCGCGGCGTGCGCCTCGCTGCCCTTGCCGCCGTGGTGGCCGTCCTCGACGAGCTTCTTGGCGTTGTCCCAGGCGCCCCCGGAGTTCGCCAGGAAGACGGCCATCAGCGTGCCGGTGCCGATGGCCCCCGCGAGGTACGCGCCGAGCGCGCCGACGCCGAGCGTGAACCCGACGAAGATGGGCGCCATGACGGCGAGCAGACCCGGCGTCGTCAGCTCCCTGAGCGCGTCCTTCGTACAGATGTCGACGACCCGGCCGTACTCGGGTTTCTCCGTGTAGTCCATGATCCCGGGCTTCTCCCGGAACTGCCGCCGCACCTCGAAGACGACCGAACCCGCCGACCGGGACACCGCGTTGATGGCGAGCCCGGAGAACAGGAACACGACGGCCGCGCCGGCGATCAGCCCGACGAGGTTGTTGGGCTGGGAGATGTCCATCATCAGGCTCATCGGCGCCCCGTCCCCGCTGAGCTGCTCCCCGACGTCCCGCGCGCCCGTGGTGATGGCGTCCCGGTACGACCCGAAGAGCGCCGAGGCGGCGAGTACGGCGGTGGCGATGGCGATGCCCTTGGTGATGGCCTTGGTGGTGTTGCCGACGGCGTCGAGGTTGGTGAGCACCTGCGCGCCCGCGCCCTCGACGTCGCCGGACATCTCCGCGATGCCCTGCGCGTTGTCGGAGACGGGCCCGAAGGTGTCCATGGCGACGATGACGCCGACGGTCGTCAGCAGCCCCGTCCCGGCCAGCGCGACCGCGAACAGGGCGAGCATGATCGACGTACCGCCGAGCAGGAACGCGCCGTAGACCCCCAGGCCGATCAGGAGGGCGGTGTAGACGGCCGATTCGAGGCCGATGGAGATCCCGGCCAGGACGACCGTCGCGGGGCCCGTGAGGGACGTCTTGCCGATGTCCCGCACGGGCCTGCGGGTCGTCTCCGTGAAGTAGCCGGTGAGCTGCTGGATGAGCGCGGCCAGCACGATCCCGATCGCCACGGCGACCAGCGCGAGGACGCGCGGGTCGCCGCCCCGGCCGCTGATCGCGGTGTCGGTGACGCCGTCCAGGTCGCCGTACGAGCCCGGCAGGTAGACGAAGACGGCGACGGCGACGAGTGCGAGGGAGATCACGGCGGAGATGAAGAAGCCGCGGTTGATGGCGCTCATGCCGCTGCGGTCGGCGCGGCGGGGGGCCACCGCGAAGATGCCGATCATGGCGGTGACCACCCCGATCGCCGGGACGAGCAGCGGGAACGCGAGCCCCGCGTCGCCGAAGGCGGCCTTGCCGAGGATCAGCGCGGCGACCAGCGTCACGGCGTACGACTCGAAGAGGTCGGCGGCCATGCCCGCGCAGTCGCCGACGTTGTCGCCCACGTTGTCGGCGATCGTCGCGGCGTTGCGGGGGTCGTCCTCCGGGATGCCCTTCTCGACCTTGCCGACCAGGTCGGCGCCGACGTCGGCGGCCTTGGTGAAGATGCCGCCGCCGACCCTCATGAACATGGCGATCAGGGCGGCGCCGAGGCCGAAGCCCTCCAGGACCTTGGGGGCGTCGGCCGCGTAGACGAGGACGACGCAGGAGGCGCCGAACAGGCCGAGGCCGACCGTGAACATGCCGACCACGCCACCCGTACGGAATGCGATCTTCATCGCTTTGTGCGAGACGGCGGTGAGATCCTTTTCCGGCTCCCCCTCGGCCGGAGTCGCTTCTCTGGCCGCCGCCGCGACCCGTACATTGCTGCGCACCGCGAGCCACATGCCGATATATCCGGTGGCCGCGGAGAACGCCGCGCCGATCAGAAAGAAAACCGACCTGCCGGCCCGTTGATTCCAGTCGTCGGCAGGCAGCAACATCAACAGGAAGAACACGATCACCGCGAATACGCCGAGCGTACGCAACTGCCTGGCGAGATACGCGTTCGCGCCTTCCTGGACCGCCGCCGCGATCTTCTTCATGCTGTCGGTGCCCTCGCCCGCCGCCAGTACCTGGCGCAGCAGCACACCCGCGACCACCAGGGCGGCGAGGGCCACGAGGGCGATCACCGCCACCAGGACACGATTTCCGTCGGTCAGCTCCGCCATTCGTCCTCCTTGACGTTTGGGCTGAGCTCCTGAGATGTGGACGGATTGTAGGTACCGGAACCCGATCAATACAGTGCGCGGCATGCAGAATTCGCCGTCGCGTCAAGTAATGCGGCGGGGGCATTAAGATTCTTTTGACGAAACCACTGTAAGTGTTAATGAGCGTGCCCGCACATGCCGAAGGGCCCCACTCGGGGGCCCTTCGGGTACTGCCGCTGTATTACGCCGGTGTCGTCGGCCACGTCATCCGGATGAGACCCGGCGTGACCTGGACGTCGTCCACGAGCCCGCTGATCACCGCGAGGCCCATGTCGTCCTCCTCGGTCTCCGCGCCGCCCGACGCCCCGTCACCGGGGTGGGCGACCGGCGCCTCGTCGCCGACCTCGATGGAGAACTGCTTCTCCTCCTCGATCAGCGCGACCTTGACGGGTGCGGTGAGGCCCGCGCTCTGGTGGAGCCCCACCGCGCGCGTACAGGCCTCGCCGACGGCGAGCCTGACCTCGTCGAGTACGGCCTCGTCCACTCCGGCCCTGCGCGCCACCGCTGCCGCCACCAGTCGGGCGGTCCTGACGTGCTCGGGCAGCGCGCTGAAGCGGAGTTCAACGGTGGCCATGCGTCCCCCTCGGAACTACGGGCGTGCTTGTGGGAAGGCCGGGCCGCCGGTGAACGGCGGCCCGGTCCCCCCGGTTGTTCAGTTCGTCGTACCGCTGGTGGGCGGAGGTCAGTCGGTGGCCTCGACGGCTTCCGCGACCGAGGTGTGGATCGGGAACACCTTGGTGAGCCCCGTGATCCGGAAGATCTTCAGAATGCGCTCCTGGTTGCAGACCAGGCGCAGCGAGCCCTCGTGGGCGCGCACACGCTTGAGGCCGCCGACCAGCACGCCGAGCCCGGTGGAGTCGAGGAAGTCCACGCCCTCCATGTCGACGACGAGGTGGAAATTCCCGTCGTTCACCAGCTCGACCAGCTGCTCGCGCAGCTTGGGCGCGGTATATACGTCGATTTCGCCACCGACCTTGACGATCGTGCGATCGCCGATGGTCTCGGTCGACAGGGACAGGTCCACGGATCCTCCAGCACCTTGCTATCGAGCGGTCGCCCCTCGGGACACCTAGGCAGGAGCCCCTGGACGGTTCGCCAGCCGCGATGGCATTCAATCACTTACCGGCAGGCGTGCACGACGCCTTCGCTCCATTGTCCGTCACGCCGGTGACACACTCGGTGCCGATGGCCAAGAATCACCGATCCGATCGACCCTCGCCGCAGGCGCTGCTGCACAGCCTCGCCGCGGGGTCCGACCGCGCCTCGCGCATCACCCATACGGAGCACTTGCCCCCGAGGGCGGGACGTCATGCCGTCTGGCCGCACCGGATCCGCGCGGAAGTGATCGCGGCCGTACGGGAGTACGGCATCGAGGACCCCTGGGCGCACCAGGCGCTGGCCGCCGAACACGCCCTGGACGGCGAGTCGGTGATCGTCGCCACAGGCACCGCCTCGGGCAAGTCGCTGGCTTATCTCGTACCCGTCCTGTCGGCCCTCCTGGACGGCTCCGAGGCCCCCAACGGCCGGGGCGCGACGGCGCTCTACCTCGCGCCGACGAAGGCGCTGGCGGCGGATCAGCTCCGATCCGTGAAGGAACTTTCACAACCTCTCGGCACCGCGGTGCGTCCTGCCGTGTACGACGGTGACACTCCGGTCGAGGAGCGCGAGTGGGTCCGCCAGTACGGCACGTACGTCCTCACCAACCCCGACATGCTGCACCGCGGGATCCTCCCCTCGCACCCGCGCTGGTCCTCGTTCCTGAAGTCCCTGAAGTACGTCGTGGTGGACGAATGTCACACCTACCGGGGCGTGTTCGGCTCCCACGTCGCCCAAGTCCTGCGCCGGCTGCGGCGGCTGTGCGCGCGGTACGGCTCCTCCCCGGTGTTCCTGCTGGCCTCCGCGACCGCGGCGCAGCCCGCGGTCACCGCCGGGCGCCTGACCGGTCTGCCGGTCGTCGAGGTCGCCGACGACGCCTCCCCGCGCGGCGAGCTGGTCTTCGCCCTCTGGGAGCCGCCGCTGACCGAACTGCACGGCGAGAAGGGCGCTCCGGTGCGGCGTACGGCGATCGCCGAGACCGCCGACCTGCTGACCGACCTCGCGGTCCAGGGGGCGCGCACGGTCGCCTTCGTGCGCTCCCGGCGCGGGGCCGAGCTGATCTCCGTCATCGCGCAGGAGCGGCTGGCCGAGGTCGACCGCTCGCTCGCGCGGCGGGTGGCCGCGTACCGGGGCGGGTACCTGCCCGAGGAGCGGCGGGCGCTCGAACAGGCGCTGCACTCCGGTGAGTTGCTGGGGCTGGCCGCGACGACCGCGCTGGAGCTGGGCGTGGACGTCTCCGGGCTCGACGCGGTCCTCATCGCCGGGTACCCCGGCACCCGCGCCTCCCTGTGGCAGCAGGCCGGGCGCGCGGGGCGGGGCGGCGAGGGGGCGCTCGCGGTCCTCGTCGCGCGGGACGATCCGCTGGACACGTTCCTCGTCCACCATCCCGAGGCGCTGTTCGACCAGCCCGTCGAGTCGACGGTCCTCGACCCCGACAACCCGTACGTCCTCGCCCCCCACTTGTGCGCCGCCGCCTCCGAACTCCCCCTCACCGAGGAGGACTTCGAGCTGTTCGGCCCCTCGACCAAGGACCTCCTCCCCCAGCTGGAGGCCGCGCGGCTGCTGCGCCGGCGCACCAAGGCGTGGCACTGGACACGCCGGGAACGGGCCGCCGACCTCGCCGACATCCGGGGCGAGGGGGGTACGCCGGTCCAGATCGTCGAGGCGGGTACGGGGCGGCTGCTGGGCACCGTCGACGCCGGGTCCGCGCACACGAGCGTCCACGAAGGGGCCGTGCATCTGCATCAGGGCCGTACGTATCTCGTGCGCGCGCTGGATCTCGACGACTCCACGGCGTTGGTCGAGGAGGCCAACCCGCCGTACTCGACGATCGCCCGCGATACGACGGCTGTCGCGGTGCTGTCCGTCGACGCCGAGATCCCCTGGGGCGAGGGGAAGTTGCACTACGGCTCCGTCGAGGTGACCAACCAGGTGGTGTCGTTCCTGCGCCGCCGGGTCCTGACGGGCGAGGTCCTGGGCGAGACGAAGCTGGACCTGCCGCCCCGCACACTCCGTACGCGCGCGGTGTGGTGGACGGTGACGGAGTCCCAGCTGGACGACGCCACCATCCCCCCGGAGATCCTCGGCGGCGCCCTCCACGCCGCCGAACACGCCTCCATCGGCATGCTGCCCCTCTTCGCGACCTGCGACCGCTGGGACATCGGCGGCGTCTCCATCCCCCTGCACCCCGACACCCTCCTCCCGACGGTCTTCGTCTACGACGGCCACCCCGGCGGCGCGGGCTTCTCCGAACGCGCCTTCCACACAGCACGGACCTGGCTCACAGCAACCCTGGAAGCCATCAAGTCCTGCCCCTGCGACACCGGCTGCCCCTCCTGCATCCAGTCCCCCAAGTGCGGCAACGGCAACGAGCCGTTGCACAAGAGGGGGGCGATACGACTGCTGGGGGAGCTGCTGCGGGGGGCGTGAACGGGATGGCTGGGGCGCAAACAACCACGCCCCCAAATCAACGCAGGGAACAGCCACCCCCCCAGGGGCGCGGGGAACTGCGCAACAACCCACAACGAACCCGCACCGAACAACGCGAGAGCGACCACTCCCTAGGGGCGCGGGGAACTGCGCAACCAGCCACAACGAACCCGCACCGAACAACGCGGCAGCAACCACCCCCTAGGGGCGCGAGGAACTGCGCGACCAGCCACAACAAACCCGCACCGAACAACGCGGCAGCAACCACCCCCTAGGGGCGCGGGGAACTGCGCGACCAGCCCCGACGAACCCGCACCAAATACAACCGCGTCGAACTGCACTGGCCTCTCGCTCTCCCCGACGGCGGCCGTCACGGCTTCACCGCCCACCAC
>NZ_LIRL01000468.1 GCF_001419795.1 Streptomyces niveiscabiei | reverse complement strand
TACCGGGACCTCGCCGCCACCCCCGCCCCCCACATCACCGCGGACGCCTACGACGCCGGCGGCACCGACCCGGCCGCCCGCACCCCCGAGCAGGCCGCCGCCTTCGCCGAACGAGCCCTGCTCATCGAGGAGTTGGAGCAGGCGGACGCGATCGTGATCGGCGCGCCGATGTACAACTACACGATCCCGTCGACGCTGAAGGCGTGGCTGGACAACGTGATCCTCCTGGGGCGGACGACCGGCGACGCGCCGTCCGCGAAGGGCACCCCCGTCACCGTCGTCGCCAGCCGGGGCGGGTCTTACGCGCCCGGCACGCCCCGGGAGTCCTTCGAGTACGTGCAGAACTACCTGACGACCGTCCTGCGGGACGCCCTCGGGCTGGACGTCGCGTTCATCGTCCCGGAGATGACGATGGCCCCGCACGTCCCGGCGCTCGCGGAGTTCCTTCCGCTGTTCGAGGCGTCCAGGGAGCGCGCGTTCGAGGACGCGGCGAGCCGGGCGAAGGCGGTGGCGTGAGGCGGCGGTGCCATGGACGGACGGCTCCGCCCGGTCACCGGACCGACTGCGCCGCCGTGAGGCGGACGCCGTTCAGCGAGGTCGGCGGTGCCCTCACCGCCGTACGCATTCAGGGAGCGGGCTGTGGGGTGAAGCGGCGGTGGCCCTTGCGGTCGTAGTAGCGGGTCATCGCGAAGCCGAAGAGGAGGGAGACGGCGAAGCCGACGGCGATCATCAGCCAGGCGCGGGTGAGGCCGGCGTCGCCGCGGGCGTCGAAGTAGAGGATCGAGCGGACGCCGTCGCCGAGCTGGCGCATCGGCTCGAAGTGGGAGAGGAAGCGGTAGAAGCCGGGGACGGCCTGGAGGGGGACCGTGGTGCCGGAGGAGGGGAGGCCCATCACGATGAAGACGAACATCGCGACGAGCTGGCCGATGCCGCCGAACGCGGCGTTGATCGCTTGGACGCCCAGGCCGACGGCGAGTGTGGCGCAGTAGGAGAACACCCACAGGAGGGGGAGGTGGGTGGCGTCGATGCCGAGGATCGTGACGCAGGCCAGCATGACGAGGGACGAGCTGATCAGGGTGATGCCCGCTGTCATCAGCATCTTGAGGAGCAGGGTCTGCGTGCGGTTCACGTCGATTGTGGGGCGGCGGGTGTGCAGGGGGCCCATCTCGACGTCCGCGTACCCGAGCGCGCCGTCCACGCCGGAGTGGATGACGTTGCCGCCCATGAAACCGGCCAGGACCAGGAGGAGGGCGTAGTAGAACGCGGTCAGGCCGATGCCGCTGTGGTCGCCGATGGGGTGGCCGACGGCGGTTCTGATCTGTACGGGGTCCGCCAGCAGGAGCTTTGTCGTCGCCGTCGCCGCCGGGTCGGCCTTCGTGAGCTGCTCGCCGATGGCCTTGGACGCCTGTTGCGCCGCCGTCGTGGAGATCCTGCTCGCGAGGCTGGAGCCGAGGCTGCCCTTGCCGGGGTTGGTCAGGACCGTCAGCGTCGGGCGGGTGGTCGCGCCCTGGGTGGTGAGGGCGAGGGCGCGGTCCGTGAAGTCGGCGGGGATCACGAGCGCGCCGTACACCTTGCCGCTGTCCAGCTCGTCCTGGGCCTGCGCGCGGGTGCGCGTGCGCCATTCGGCCTGGTCGCCGGGGGCCTTCCTGATCGCCTCGGCGACCTGCGTGCCCAGGTTGGCCCGCTGACCCGCCGGGGGCTTGCCCTGGTCGGCGTTGACCAGGGCGATCGGCAGGTCGTGCAGGTGCTTGTTCGGGCTGACGATGCCGCCCATGTACAGCAGGGAGAGCAGGAACGCGAGGACCGTGCTCAGCAGCGTCGGCAGGATCCACAGCTTCGGGTGCCGGATCAGCGAGAACGCACGGACCGGGCGGGCCGGGGGTGGGGGTTCGGGCGTCATGGTTACCAGGTCAGCACGGGTGCGGGCGCGCCGCACATCGAACCCCCGCCGGGGGCTCAGCCCTGCTTGCCGCTCTGGCTCACCGGGTGCAGGCCCAGCACGCCCTGCGGGTCCGAGGGGTTCACGCCCTGGGCGTCACCGACGTACAGGGCGATCCGCGCCTTGTAGCGGTCCAGCGCCGTGCGGTCGCTCAGGAACTCGCCGAGGCCCAGGGGGTTCATGTTCTTGTAGTCGAAGATGCCCTTGAGGCCGGCCGGGGCGGGGACGTCCGTACGGGAGGACCAGGTGCCGATGTCGTTCGTCTGGGCGTCCTTCGACAGGATCCAGCTCAGGTACAGCTTGGCCGCCGCCTTGTGCGGGGCGTTCTTGAGGATCGCGCCGGTCTGCGGCCATGCCACCCACGGGGACTGCTTCGGGAAGGTCACCTCGGAGACGCCGTTCGCGCTGCCGCCGCTGCCGAAGTTGGCGACGTAGTCGCCGGTGCCGACGAGGTCGGAGGAGTCCTGGGTGCCGCGCACGAACGTCGGGTTCTGGGCCAGCAGCTGCTTCAGGTAGCCGAAGCCGTACTGGTCGGTGAGCTGCTTGAAGTAGTAGAGCACCGCGTCGTCGTCGTTCGGGTACGTGAAGACGAGCTTGTTCTTGAACTCCGGCTTCAGGAAGTCCTTGGCCTCGACCGGGGCCTGCGAACCGAGCTTCGTCGCGGTCACGTTGGCGAAGGCGAAGTAGAACAGGCCCGTGTAGTAGCCGTCCTTGTCCTTGACGCGCTTGTCGACGGCGTTCCAGCCGACCGGCTTGTACTTCTCCAGCACGCCTTCCTTCTTCCAGCGCGGGAAGTCGTCGACGGTCTGGAGGTGGACGACGTCGGCGACGACGTGCCGCTCGTCGATCTGGTTGTCGACGCGGGCGTCGTGGTTCTTGCTGAAGTCGACGACGATGTCGACCTTCATCTTCGGGAACTTCTTGACGAAGGCGTCTTTGAGGTAGTCGGCCTGGCCGGGCTTGTCGCCGCCCGCGTAGACGACCAGCCGGCCGCCCTCGGCGACAGCCTGCGCGTACAGCTTCTGCAACTGCGCGTCCTCGCTCGCGGGCTTCGTACCGGCGGTGGCCACGGCCGCGCCGCTCGTGGCGAGGACGCCCAGGGCTACGGCACCGGCCCAGGCCGTACGGGAGATCCGCATGACAGCTCCTTGATTGAGACTTCAACTGCTATTGACCTTAGCCGCAGGTGTTGCAAATCTGCAAGATATGGCTGTGGCTGAGCTCGACGGTGATCGAAAGAGAGTGAATCGTGCCTGGTCAGGGCCTGTGCTCAGCGTCGCCAGGGCAGGTCCACCGGGAGCGCCGGGCGCTCCGGGCCCGTCATCCCCGCGAGGACGATCGCGCACGCCTCCCCGAACGCCCGCGCCTGCTCCGGCGTCAGCCGGTCGAAGACCGTGGCCCGGACGAGGGCCACGTGGCCCGGCGCCGCCTCCGCAAGCGCGGCCATCCCCGCCTCGGTCAGCACCGCGAGCTGCGCCCGCTTGTCGCCGGGCGAGTCCTCACGCCGTACCCAGCCCTCCTCCTCCATCCGGGCGACGGTGTACGACAGGCGGGTCCGGGCGATCCGCAGCTTCTCCGCGAGGTCCGTCATCCGCAGCCGTTTCTCGGGCTGCTCGGAGAGGATCACCAGCATCGAGTAGTTGAGGTGGCTCATCCCCGAGTCGTGCCGCAGCTGCTGATCGAGGGCGTCCTCCATGACGAGACTCAGGTCGGAGAACGAGCGCCAGATGCGCAGCTCCTGCGCGGAGAGCCAGCGGGGTTGCATGCCGTGCACCCTAGCAGCGCGCGGCGACCCGCCACCGGGCGGCCTCCACCCGCTGACCAGGTCGTTCACGGCTCGTACGTCAGCTGCTTCACCTGGCGCAGCGTGAGCGCCGTCTCCACCGCGTGCACGCCCTCCAGGGCGCCGATTCTCTCGGAGAGGTACGTGTACAGGTCCGCGCTGCTGCGGTGCAGGGTCGCGGCGACGAGGTTCGCGGGGCCGGTGATCGCCGCCGCGAACGCGACCTCCGGGTGCGCGGCGAGGGCATTGCCGACCGACGCCAGCGCGGACGGCGCGACGGTGAGCCACAGCATCGCGTCGACCGTGCCGCCCAGGGCCTCCGGGTCGTACTGCACGTCGTAGTAGAGGACGCCGGACGAGCGCAGCCGCTCCAGGCGGCGCCGGACCACCGACTCCGACTGGCCGGTGGCGGACCGGAGTTCACCGAGCGGGGCGCGGCCGTCCTGGCGCAGGACCGCGAGGAGACGCTCGTCGGTGTCGTCGATCTGTACGACGCCGGGCTGCGGCGTGACCGGCGGTGGGCGCAGGGCCTCCTCCTCCGCCGGGGTCAGCGCCTGGAGCTTGCTGAGCCAGCCGGCGGCGCCGCCGTAGAAGTGGTTCAGGACGCAGTGCGCGCTCACCGACAGCAGGCGCGGGGTGCGCTGCAACTGGTTGAGCAGCAGCTCGTTGCGGTCCTCGCGGCTGCGCGGACGCATTGACGCGACCACCTCCGTGCCGCCCGACTCCAGCGCCACGTACGCCGTGTCCGGCCGCCTCGCCAGCGCCTCCGCGAGCCGCTCCGCCGCGTCCGGGGTGCACCGCATCCGCACGATCCAGCCACTGCGGCCCAGCCGGTTCTCGTCCACGATCCCCAGCACCCGCATCCGCGTGGCCCCGCGCAGCCTGCGCAGCCGCCGGGCGACGGTCTGATCGGACACCCCGAGAACCTCCGCGATCCGCGCGTACGAGGCACGGCCGTCCAGTTGCAGCGCCTGGAGCAGCTTGAGATCGAGGGGGTCGAACACGGGCGGTGCCATGGGGTCTCTTCGGGGGGAGGGG
>NZ_LIRL01000467.1 GCF_001419795.1 Streptomyces niveiscabiei | reverse complement strand
TTGGCGGAAACACGGGACACCCCCCAACCACCCGGACGGGGCGCGCTTTTGATAATGCGCCAGGCCGGGAATTTCGGTCCACGAATCCACGCGAGGAATCACGATTTGAGAAGTGGCCGACCTCAGCCGAAGAACAGAACCCCGGGAAAGGGAAAGGCTGAATTCCGGCGTGCGGAGGTACCGGAGCCGAACGGCCCCTCGGGCCGGGCGGCGGAACCGAGCTCCGGCCCGAGCGACGCCTTGCTGCTGCTTTTTCCGTCACGGCCGGTGCCACCCGAGACTCAGAGCCGCTGGTGCCGCCTACGGTCCGCAGCCGGTTCACGGAGCCGCACGCGAAGCCGCCCCAGCCCCGACGGCGCCCGGCACGCGGCTTCTCGCACGACATCAGATTGGGACAGAGCTTGCATTTCCGCTGGTCACAAGGTTGCGCGTGGTGTGCTTGTGACTCCCGAGGACGGACACAGGCCCCCTTGTATGTCCCTCCTGGGTAGACACATCGACCATCAAAGGTCGGGATACCTGACGTGCGGGCGCGCGGAAGGTCAGGAATGCCGACCTCTTGGCATGCGGAAGGTCAGCATTGCTGACTTTCCGCGCCGGAAGTCGAGCCTTCGGTGCCACACCCTCATGGATGCCCCGGCGAGTGGGAGTTCGTGCAGGAGATGTGTCACCCCTGGGGGGACACAAGACTCGCCAGAAGTCAGAAATGCCGACCTGGAGGTCAGAACTACTGACCTTCTGCTACGTTGCTGCACGCCCGGGATCTTGGAACTTTGGAGAGCTGCTCGTGTCCGAGTCACAGCGCCGCCGCCGTCCTGCCAGGCCCGCGCCGAACCCCGGACTGGCACCGGACGATCCGCTGAGGGCCTTCGGCGACCGGCTCCGGAAGATCGACGGCCTGGACGACCTGGCGCGGTCGTACCCGGGCCGGGAGATCACGGTCGGCCGCCAGCGGCAGCAGCTGGAGTTCTTCTCGGACCCCGATCGCCCCAACGCCTTCGCGATGGTGGCGCTGGAGTTCTTCCTGGTGATCGCCCAGTACTACCGCGAGGCGCTGCCGTTGCGGCTGATCCTGCTGCTGATCGCCGGGCAGAGGGCCGGCGGCCGGATCCCGCTCACCCAGGACGACATGGCGGAGATCCTGGACGTGCCGCGCCAGAAGGTGAACCTGGCACTGCGGGAGGTCATGAGCCACGGCATCGTGATCAAGCGCGGGCGCGGTGTGTACCAGTTCAACCCGCCGTACTCCTACGTCGCGGCCGAACTGGTCCGGCTGTCCGACGGGAGCACCGAGTATGTTCAGGTCGACCAGGCCGACGCCCTGGCGGAGCTGAGGGCCGCGAAGCTGCCGGACCTCGTCAGGTTCCCCTCTCTGCAGCACATGCGCGAGGCGATCGATGAGTTCCGCCGGGAGCGTGCCGTGAAGCGCCGGGAGCGCCGGGAGCGGTTCGAGGCCATGGCGACGCACAAGGAGGGCGAGCGGTGAGCGGCAGGGGAATGTTGTTCGCGCCGGTCAATGCGGAGGGCGTCGTCGCGGCCCTGGACCTGCCGGGGCCGGCCTACCGCGTCCTGCTGACTCTGCGGTCGCGCAGCGAGCCCGGCGGGCGCGTGGAGATGGGCCAGCTCCAGATCGCCGCCCTGCTCGGGCTGAGCCGCCCCAGCGTCACCTCTGGCCTGCGCGAACTGATACTCGCCAGGCTGGTGACCAAGCAGCGCAACGGCGTCTACCGGATCAACGCGATGCTCGCCTCGTACGAGACGCCGGCCGACGCACGAGCCGCCATCGACGCCATGGACCCTGCGGACCGGCTGGACGACCCGCACTTCGTCGCCCGCTACCACCAGGCCGGCCAGGACTACCGCGACCAGCTCGCCCGCGAGCGCCGCAAGAAGCTGCACGTGGCCTGACCCCGGTCCGGCCGGCACCACGGCGCTGCACCCGATCCACGGTGCAGCGCCGTTCTCGTGTGCAGCCCAGGGTGGGAGCAGCGGGTGAACCGTTCCGTTGCAGCAGAGCAGCACGCACCATGCCGTTGCGCGACGGCCAGCAGTCCTGTTGCAGCGCGTGGGCAGCGACTCGCCGGAACCCGTTGCTGCCCGACCGAGGCCGGTCTGCTGCTCGTGCAGCGCCCTTGTGCCGCACGGGTCGTGCGAATACTGCGCGACAGTCCCCGACCCTGAGCAGCAACCGCCCTTGCACCCTTCACCACCAGGAGCAGCAGCCGGTTGTGCAACGCCGCTGCACGGTGCAGGCCGGGAAGGGTGCAAGGTCACGGCGACGTGCAGCGAGCAGCGGCGGCGGACTTCACCAGGAGCACCGCAGCCCTGCCCGGACGGGGGCGGCCGACGACGGATCTTGCACCCCAATAGTGGTTAGTACAGATAGGGCTTCTGGTGCGGGTTGTAGATCCTTCCCCCTGAGAGCAGAGCTCGGTCCGGGAGCAGCCGAGAGCCACGCAACGCGACGACGACGGCGGGTGATGACCGTGGAGCCCTCTCCAAGGGGGTCGAGGGCGCCTCCGCCGCACCGAAGCGCTGTACGGCGCTGTGAGCGCCTGTGGCGGTCTTGATCGTCGCTCGGGGCCCGGAGGGCCTCAGAGCGCCGCAGACGGCCGTACGGGCCCGGGACGGATCATGCGCGCCGAACGCTGGCGGGTCGTCGCTGGAGGAGCGGGCAGATGATCGGATCTCCCGCCGCGAGCTCCGCTCTCAGGGGGAAGGATCTACAACCCGCAGAGAACCGCTATCTGTACTAACCACTATTGGGGTGCAACGCCGGTGTCGATCGGCCCCATGCCGTCGGCGATCGTCTCGCAGTAGCCCAGGGCTGATGCCGCCTGCATGAGGTTGCCTTCGGCCGCGGCCCGGCGCGCCAGCCACATCATCGTCAGCATGCTGTGCTCCCCGTCCTCACCGGCGTCTTGCTCCAGGCGCTCGCGCAGTACGCGGTCGGCCTGGTCCAGGACGTCGGACCAGACATCGCCGTACGCGGCCGGGTCGACGCCGGTCAGGGCCGTCAGCCACAGGTCCGCGTGCGACTGGAGCACCTGTTCGGCCAGCCGGAAGTCGAGGACGGTCCCACACGGCATCGTGTCGTGGGCGGTGTGGGTCCGGGTGGCCGGCCACCCGG
>NZ_LIRL01000466.1 GCF_001419795.1 Streptomyces niveiscabiei | reverse complement strand
GGCGGATGCCGGTGCCGGGCTCTAGGCTGGTCGGGAGGGATGGGGGGAACGGGCGGGCGGTCCCCCCAGGGGATTCCGCTGTGGGCGAACAGGACGTCGGGGGGATCTCTGGTGGCGGCACGAAAAGGGCAGACATGACGGAGAAGGCTTCTGTGAAGAAAACGTCCGCAGACGGGAAAACCGGCGGCGGGAAGACCGAGTCCCGTACGGCGCTCGTGCGCCGGGCCCGCCGGATCAACCGCGAACTCGCCGAGGTCTATCCGTACGCCCACCCCGAACTCGACTTCGAGAACCCCTTCCAGCTCGTCGTCGCGACGGTCCTGTCCGCCCAGACGACCGACCTGCGTGTCAACCAGACCACCCCGGCGCTCTTCGCCAAGTACCCCACGCCCGAGGACCTCGCCGCGGCGAACCCCGAGGAGGTCGAGGAGATCCTCCGGCCCACCGGCTTCTTCCGGGCCAAGACCAAGTCCGTGATCGGCCTCTCCAAGGCGCTCGTCGAGAACTTCGGCGGCGAGGTCCCGGGCCGCCTTGAGGACCTGGTCACCCTCCCCGGCGTCGGCCGCAAGACGGCGTTCGTGGTCCTGGGCAACGCGTACGGCCGTCCCGGCATCACCGTCGACACGCACTTCCAGCGCCTGGTCCGCCGCTTCCGGTGGACGGCGGAGACGGACCCCGAGAAGATCGAGGCCGCGATCAGCGACCTCTTCCCGAAGTCCGACTGGACCGACCTCTCCCACCACGTCATCTGGCACGGCCGCCGCATCTGCCACGCCCGCAAGCCGGCCTGCGGAGCCTGCCCCATCGCCCCCCTCTGCCCCGCGTACGGCGAGGGCGAGACGGACCCCGAGAAGGCCCGCAAGCTCCTCAAGTACGAGAAGGGCGGCTTCCCCGGCCAGCGCCTGAACCCGCCCCGGGCGTACCTGGACGCGGGCGGCAAGGCGGCCCCGCCGCTGGGGAGCGCGTGAGGAGACCCGCGCGCGCACCCGGAAGCGAACCCGGAAGCGAACCCCGCATGTCCGGGATGTGGACACCCACATGATCGGGGCCGAATCCGGGGAGGAGCATCCGCGTGGGGAACGATCTCGGGGGTGCCGGGCGTTGGGCAGGGAGAGAGCGGGGGGTGGTGTGGTCGTGCGGCATGCGGAGGGCGACGGGGTGTCGGTGGAGGTCGGTGTCGGTGTCAGTGACGAGGGACTGCCGGAGTGGCTGGAGCCCGTGGTGCGGGCGGTGCGGACGGTCAGGCCGGAGCAGCTGAGCAGGTTCCTGCCGCCGAAAGACGGGGGCGGGCGGCAGTCCGCCGTACTCATCCTGTTCGGGGAGGGGGAGCGCGGGCCCGAGCTGCTGCTGATGGAGCGGGCCGGTTCGCTGAGGTCGCACGCGGGGCAGCCCTCGTTCCCCGGCGGCGCGCTGGACCCGGAGGACGGCGACCCGCAGGGCGACGGCCCGCTGCGGGCCGCGCTGCGGGAGGCCGAGGAGGAGACGGGGCTCGACCCCGCGGGCGTACAGATCTTCGGCGTGCTCCCCAAGCTGTACATCCCGGTGAGCGGCTTCGTCGTGACGCCCGTGCTGGGCTGGTGGCGCAAGCCGAGCCCCGTCGGTGTCGTCGACCCGGCCGAGACGGCCCGCGTGTTCACCGTCCCCGTGGCGGATCTCACCAACCCCGCGCACCGCGCCACGACCGTGCACCCCAGCGGCCACCGGGGCCCGGCATTCCTGGTCGAATCGGCCCTCGTGTGGGGGTTCACGGCGGGCGTGATCGACCGGATCGTCCATTACGCGGGCTGGGAGCTGCCGTGGGACAAGGGCAACGAGGTCCCGCTGGACTGGCGGTCATGACAGGGTGTCCCCCGGACGAGGGACCCCAGGCCGACCCGGAGTGAGGGCGAGTTGAATAGGCGAGGCGCCGAGCGGTGAACGTGCTGGACATCCTGTTGCTGCTCGCGGCCGTGTGGTTCGCGGTCGTCGGCTACCGCCAGGGCTTCGTCGTCGGCATCCTGTCGGTCGTCGGGTTCCTGGGCGGCGGCCTGGTCGCCGTCTACGTCCTGCCGGTCGTCTGGGACGCCCTGACCGACAGCTCGGAGGTCAGTACGACGGCCGCGGTCGTCGCCGTTGTCGTCGTGATCGTCTGCGCCTCCGTCGGGCAGGCCCTCACCACGCACCTGGGCAGCAAGCTGCGCCGCTACATCACCTGGTCCCCCGCGCGCGTGCTGGACGCGACGGGCGGCGCGCTGGTGAACGTCGCGGCGATGCTGCTGGTGGCCTGGCTGCTGGGCTCGATGCTCGCGCAGACGACGCTGCCGACGCTCGGCAAGGAGGTCCGCGGCTCGAAGGTCCTGCTGGGCGTCTCGGAGACGCTGCCGGTCCAGGCGGACTCCTGGTTCAAGGACTTCACCTCGGTCCTCGCGCAGAACGGCTTCCCGCAGGTCTTCTCCCCGTTCGCCGACGAGCCGATCCGCGAGGTCGACCCCCCGGACCCGGCGCTCGCGGGCAGCCGGGTCGCGGTCGCGGCCAAGCGCTCCATCGTCAAGGTGATGGGGACGGCGGAGAGCTGCGGCAAGGTCCTGGAGGGCACCGGCTTCGTCTTCGGCGAGCGCCGCGTGATGACGAACGCGCACGTCGTGGGCGGCGTCGACGAGCCCACCGTCCAGATAGGCGGTGAGGGCCGCAAGTACGACGCGAAAGTCGTCCTGTACGACTGGAAGCGCGACATCGCCGTCCTGGACGTCCCCGACCTCGACGCGCCCGTGCTGCGCTTCACCACGGACGACGCGGGCAGCGGCGACGGCGCGATCGTCGCCGGCTTCCCCGAGAACGGCGCGTACGACGTGCGCGCCGCGCGCATCCGCGGGCGCATCGCGGCGTCCGGCGCCGACATCTACAAGCGCGGCACGGTACGCCGGGACGTGTACTCCCTGTACGCGACGGTCCGTCAGGGCAACTCGGGCGGCCCCCTGCTGACCCCGGAGGGCGAGGTCTACGGCGTCGTCTTCGCGAAGTCCCTCGACGACCCGCAGACGGGGTACGCCCTCACCGCGGACGAGATCCGGCAGGACATCACCGAGGGCCGTACCGCGTCCCAGCAGGTCGACAGCGACAACTGCGCGCTGTAGGCGTCAAGGCGAGGGGAGGGCCGGGTCAGCCTCGTGGGTGACGCAGGCGCACCGAGACCCAGCGGGCCCTGCGGCGCAGGATGCGCGGGATGCCCACCCGGAGGTCGCTGCCCGGCAAGTCCGGGTCGCTGCCTCGCTGGTGGGAGCTCAGGCCGTCGGCCGAGCGGCGGTTGCGTGCTGCGTCACTGTAGTCGTGCGTCCAGCCCATACCCCGACGTCTGCCCCCGCCCCAAGGTCGATAACCTCACTGGGGGCGCTCAATCGGCCTATGCGCCGGGCACATGGCCGTTCGTAGGACAAGCGTTCCCGTCCGGATACCGGGCGCATCGGCTCGTACACACACCGATAGTCCAGACCTTTCGGCCACGTCACCGGTCCGGCTCGGGATCCTTCAGCCAGTTGACCAGTTCCGACGAGAACGCCACCGGGTCCTCCTCCTGCGGGAAGTGGCCGAGCCCGTCGAACAGCCGCCAGCGGTACGGGGCTTCCACGTACTCCGCGCTGCCCGCCGCGCTCCGCGCCCGCGACACCGGGTCGAGGGAGCCGTGCAGATGCAGCGTCGGGATGCGCACCGGGCGCTTCATGCGCCGGTAGAACTGCACCCCGTCGGGCCGCGCGAGGGAGCGCACCAGCCAGCGGTACGGCTCGATGGAGCAGTGCGCGGTGGACGGGATGCACATCGCGCGCCGGTACACCTCCAGCGCCTCCTCGTCCGGCGGCACCGGCCCCGACCACTCCTGGATCAGCTCGCCGACCAGCGCCCCGTCGTCCGCGACGAGCCGCCGCTCGGGCAGCCACGGCCGCTGGAAACCCCAGATGTGGGAACTCGCCGCCGTCTGCTTGACGTCGGCGAGCATCGCGGAGCGCCACCGCCGGGGGTGCGGCATCGAGGCGACCGCGAGGCGCCGTACGAGCTTGGGGCGCATCACCGCGGCCGTCCAGGCGAGGTAGCCGCCGAGGTCGTGGCCGACGAGCGCCGCGTCCGGCTCGCCGAGGGAGCGGATGACGCCGGTGATGTCGAGCGCGAGGTTCGCCGGGTCGTAGCCGCGCGGGGTGCGGTCGCTGCCGCCGACGCCGCGCAGGTCGAGGGCGACGGCTCGGAAGCCCGCGTCCGCGAGCGCCGTCAGCTGGTGGCGCCACGTCCACCAGAACTGGGGGAAGCCGTGCACCAGCAGGACCAGCGGGCCCTCGCCGGCCTCCGCGATGTGGAAGCGGGCGCCGTTCGCGGCGACGTCGCGATGCGTCCAGGGACCGTCGGGTCGTACCACCGAGGAGGGCGCTGTCGAGGGGTCCGTCATGATGTCGAGCGTGCCACAGCCTCGACGGCCTTCGGGGCTTTGCCCTCGACGAGTTCGGGACGCGGGTGCGGCTTCGCGTTCTGGAGAACGCCGGCGGTCTCCTTCATGGACGCGGCGACCTTCTGCGGGCCCTTGCTCTTCGCGGCCTTCTTCGCCATGGCCACGCCGATCAGCCCGAGCACGACCGCGACCAGCACGTTCGCCGCGAACGACAGCAGGAAGCACACCGCCATGGGCCAGTGGCTCCAGCTGCGGATGCCGTACGCCAGCGCGAAGTTGAGCATCGGCAGCGAGAACAGCAGGACGACACCGGCGACGGTGAACGCGCCCCCGCTGATCGCACCCCGCTTCACGTCCCGCTTGAGCTGCGCCTTCGCCAGCGCGATCTCGTCGTGCACCAGCGCGGACATCTCGGCCGTCGCGGAGGCGAACAGCTGTCCGACACTGCGTTCGGCGCCGACCGGGCTGTCGTCGGGTGCGCTCATCGCGTTCTCCCTCGTCCTCTTCACAAGCTCTCGATTTGTACCGTCCCGTCAGATCATGCCGGACGCCCGTCCCCGGCGCCCGTCCCGCCCGGTACTTGTGCGGCCATGTCCCGGGCGATACGGCGGTGCTCGGCCGCCTTGCGCTCGTGGATCTCCGCCATCCGCAGGTGGTACGCCGGGTCGTCCCGCTCGTACACGTCCGGGATGCCGCTGGCGTCCTCGTCGCGCTCCTCGTCCTCCGCGAGCCGGCGGTACTTCGCGTTGCGCAGCTTCAGCAGGACGGTCGCGCAGCACGCCGAGATCAGCGAGCCGATCAGGACGGCGGCCTTCACCTCGTCCGTGAGCGCCGAGTCCCCGTCGAACGCCAGCTCGCCGATCAGCAGCGACACGGTGAAGCCGATGCCCGCGAGGGACGCCAGCGCGAAGACGTCCGCCCAGGCGAGGTCCTCGCTCAGCGACGCCCGCGTGAACCGTGCCGTCAGCCACGTCCCCCCGAAGATCCCCAGCGTCTTCCCCACGACCAGACCGAGCACGACACCCAGCGTCTCCGGCTTCCCGAACACGTCCCCGAGCGCCCCGCCCGACACGGTCACCCCCGCGCTGAACAGCGCGAACAGGGGTACGGCGAGACCGGCCGACAGCGGCCGTACGAGGTGCTCGATCCGCTCGCCCGGCGAACGCGTCTCGCCCTCCCGCGTCGTACAGCGCAGCATCAGGCCCATCGCGACGCCGGCGACCGTGGCGTGGACGCCGCTGTTGTACATCAGCGCCCAGATGACGACGGCGAGCGGGACGTACACGTACCAGCCCGTCACGCCCTTGCGCAGCAGCACCCGGAACAGGACCAGCCCCGCCACCGCGCCGCCCAGCGCCGCGAAGTTCAGCGAGCTCGTGAAGAACACGGCGATGATCAGGATCGCGAACAGGTCGTCCACGACGGCCAGCGTCAGCAGGAACGCGCGCAGGGCGCTCGGCAGGGACGTCCCGATGACCGCGAGGACGGCCAGCGCGAACGCGATGTCCGTCGCGGTGGGGACGGCCCACCCCACGAGCGAGCCCCCGCCCCCGGCGTTGACGATGGTGTAGACCAATGCCGGTGCCGCCATCCCGCACAGCGCCGCGACGACCGGCAGCGCCGCCGCCCGGGGGTCCTTGAGGTCACCGGCGACCAGTTCGCGCTTCAGCTCGATCCCGGCGACGAAGAAGAAGACGGCGAGCAGTCCGTCGGCGGCCCAGTGGGCGACGGACAGGTCGAGCCCGAGGGCGGACGGGCCGAGGTGGTAGTCGCTGACGTCCGCGTAACTCCCCTTGAGCGCGGGCACGTTGGCCCACACCAGCGCGGCGACGGCAGCCGCGAGCAACAGCACCCCGCCGACGGTCTCGGTCCGCAGCGCGTCCGCCACGAACGTCCGCTCGGACAACGACATCCGCCCGAAGAACTTCCGGGCGTTACGGGGGGCGGTCACGGGGAACCTCCGGTCTCTGGACATGCCGACGGACATGCCGACCAGACTTCCCGGCGCACCTTGACGATCCCCTCCGGGGATCTTGTCGCATCTTTGACGTGACTTTTACCAGCGTACCGAAGGCGGGGGCGGGGAGGCGATCTCGCTCCCGGCACCCTTCTCGGTGCCGGGAGCATTTCTGTCGGGCGGGGTCAGTCCTCGCTCGGCGCGGCCGGGAGCTTGGCCTGGATGAGGTCCATGACCGTGGAGTCGGTCAGCGTCGTGACGTCGCCCAGTTCACGGTTCTCGGCGACGTCCCGCAGCAGCCGGCGCATGATCTTGCCCGAGCGGGTCTTCGGGAGCTCGGCGACCGGGAGGACGCGCTTCGGCTTGGCGATGGGCCCGAGGGTCGCGCCCACGTGGTCGCGGAGCCCGGAGACCAGGTCCTCGCTCTCCGACGCCGTACCCCGGAGGATGACGAACGCCACGATCGCCTGCCCGGTCGTCTCGTCACTCGCGCCGACGACCGCCGCCTCGGCGACCGAGGGGTGCGAGACGAGCGCCGACTCCACCTCCGTCGTGGAGATGTTGTGCCCGGACACGAGCATGACGTCGTCCACGCGGCCCAGCAGCCAGATGTCGCCGTCGTCGTCCTTCTTCGCGCCGTCCCCGGCGAAGTACTTGCCCTCGAAGCGGGACCAGTACGTGTCGATGAACCGCTGGTCGTCGCCCCAGATGGTGCGCAGCATGGAGGGCCACGGCTCGGTGAGGACGAGGTAGCCGCCGCCCCCGTTGGGCACCTCGTTGCCCTCGTCGTCGACGACGGTCGCGGAGATCCCCGGCAGCGGCGTCTGCGCGGACCCGGGCTTCGCCTCGGTGACACCGGGCAGCGGCGAGATCATCATCGCGCCGGTCTCGGTCTGCCACCACGTGTCCACGACGGGCGTCTTCTCGGCGCCGATGTTCTTGCGGTACCAGACCCACGCCTCGGGGTTGATGGGCTCGCCCACGGAGCCGAGGACCCGCAGGCTGCTGAGATCGAACTTCGCGGGGATGTCGTCGCCCCACTTCATGAACGTACGGATCGCCGTGGGCGCCGTGTACAGGATCGACACCTTGTACTTCTGGACGATCTCCCAGAAGCGCCCCTGGTGCGGGGTGTCGGGGGTCCCCTCGTACATGACCTGGGTCGCCCCGTTGGCGAGCGGCCCGTAGACGACGTACGAGTGCCCGGTCACCCAGCCGATGTCGGCGGTGCACCAGTACACGTCCGTCTCGGGCTTGAGGTCGAAGACGGCGTGATGGGTGTACGCCGCCTGCGTGAGGTAGCCGCCGGAGGTGTGCAGGATGCCCTTGGGCTTACCCGTGGTACCCGAGGTGTACAGGATGAACAGCGGGTGCTCGGCGTCGAAGGCCTGCGGTGTGTGCTCGGCGGACTGCCGTCCGACGACGTCGTGCCACCACAGGTCGCGGCTGTCGTCCCAGGCGACGTCCTGCCCGGTGCGCCGTACGACGAGGACGTTGCGCACGCCGCCCGCCTTGGCGACCGCGTCGTCCACGGCGGGCTTGAGCGCCGCCGGCTTCCCGCGCCGGTGGCCGCCGTCTGCCGTGATGACGACCTTCGCGTCGGCGTCCTGGATGCGCGTGGCCAGCGCGTCCGCCGAGAAGCCGCCGAAGACCAGCGAGTGCGGGGCGCCGACGCGGGCGCAGGCCAGCATCGCGACCGCCGCCTCGGGGATCATCGGCAGGTAGATCGCGACCCGGTCGCCGGGCTGGACGCCCAGCTCCAGCAGCGCGTTCGCCGCCCTGGAGACCTCGTCCTTCAGCTCGGCGTAGGTGATGGCCCGGCTGTCGCCGGGCTCGCCCTCGAAGTGGATCGCGACCCGGTCGCCCAGGCCGTTCTCGACGTGCCGGTCGACGCAGTTGTACGCGACGTTCAGCGCGCCGTCCGCGAACCACTTCGCGAACGGCGGGTTCGACCAGTCCAGCGTCTCGGTCGGCTCCTCGGCCCAGCTCAGGCGGCGGGCCTGCGCCGCCCAGAAGCCGAGCCTGTCAGCCTTGGCCTGTTCGTACGCCTCGGCCGTGACGTTGGCGGCTGCCGCCAGGTCAGCCGGCGGAGCGAAGCGCCGCTCCTCCCTCAAGAGGTTGGCCAGGCTTTCGTTGCTCACGACATCTCCCTTTCCCAGGGTGTCCGTTGTGTCCCAGGCCACAGCTCATCAGACCCGGGGGGCGATGACAAGGGTCGGCCGATCAATGGTTTAGACCTGTAGGACTCCAGAACCAGCCGGGTCATTCGTACCCACGGATCTCGGGGAGGGGGAGTTCAGCGGGTGTAACACCTTTCACACTTCGGGGGGTTGGGGTTCGAATTGCCGGTCCGTGGGGAGGGCGGCTCAGACCGGCCGGTCCGTCGTCCCCACGTGGTCGAAGACGCCTTCCGTCAACAGGTACGCCTGCGCCTCCCCCACATGGAAGTACATGCCGTGCAGCTCCAGCGCGCCGGTGCGCAGCGCGCGGGCCACCGACTCGTGCGCGCGCAGGTGGTCCAGCTGCTGGACGACGTTCGTGAGACAGAGCTGCTCCACCGCGTCCGCGGGCGCCCGCCCGGCGAGCCTCGCCCACGCGCGGCTGTCGTCGGCCATCCGCTCCAGGCTCGGGCGGCCGTGCCGCAGCCAGCGCTTGAGCGGGGTCTGCGCGCCGCCCGGTTCGGTGGTCAGCAGTGCCTGCATCGCTCCGCAGCCGGAGTGGCCGCACACGGTGATCGAGCGGACGTTCAGCACGTCCACCGCGTACTCGATCGCCGCGGCCACGGAGTCGTCGCCGCTCTCCTCGCCGGGGA
>NZ_LIRL01000465.1 GCF_001419795.1 Streptomyces niveiscabiei | reverse complement strand
AGGCTGTTCGGGGCGGGATTGTGACATGGGGGTGTGACGGCGACGTGTGGTGGTCGTGGGGGGCGCACGACCGGCTCACTCATTCTCCGGACACGCGCACAGGCATTGGCCTAAGCTGTTCTCACGAGTCACGGCGACAGGGCCTCGTATCAATACGTCCAGCGACCCCGAATCGTTCTGGAAATCCCGGAGTTTTTCTCCGGGGGCGTGCCCGAATCCGCCTTGTGTGTCACGCGGCGTCCGTTGTGACACCAGTGAACCGCCCCCATTCGCCGGGAAAGTCACGTATGTCGCGGGCTCACTCGCTCGGGTGATCTGCCGGATGCGCATAGTCCGTTCGGGCCATTCAAGATTGGGCCCGAAGGGGGTGTTGCGCTGTGCCCACCTTCCGTAACGTCCTCAACTGGCGGCGGTGAATATGCCGCTGCCGCCGTGGGGGAGCCTCGATTCGGGAGAGGACGGCGCCGGTATGGGCTGGGTAACCGACTGGAGTGCGCAGGCTGCCTGCCGCACTACTGATCCGGATGAACTGTTCGTTCAGGGAGCAGCGCAGAACAGGGCCAAGGCGGTGTGCACCGGTTGCCCGGTACGCACGGAATGCCTGGCCGACGCGCTCGACAACCGCGTGGAGTTCGGCGTGTGGGGAGGGATGACGGAGCGTGAACGGCGGGCCCTGCTGCGCCGCCGGCCGACCGTCACCTCCTGGCGCAGGCTCCTGGAGACGGCCCGCTCGGAGTACGAGCGCGGCACGCCGGGCGTCGTGAGCGTCGCCGGGGTCGTCGCACTTGACGACGACCGGGTGTACGAGAGCTATGCGGCGGTGGGATAGCCGCCGGAGTACGTGACCGGAGTAGGTGGCCGGAGTACGTGAGTCGGGGGTTCTCGTGGGCCCTGCGGTGAGCGTTTCTCGGTGTGGTGACGTGCGCTGAATTCCTTCCGAGCCGAGTCGGGGGCTCGATTCTCGGCTCGGGGTTTTCGGCTTTCGCGCGCCCGCGTACGGGGCCTGCCCCGCTGTGCGCCGACGCCCGCCTCAGCTCACGGTGTCCTCCGGCAGTTCCGGCCGGTTCGCCGCGAGGCGTACGCCGATGTCGCGCAGGCCCGTCAGGTCGTGGACGTCACCGGGGAGCGCGGCGACCTCGGCGACCGCGACCTCGGGGTGGAGCGCGGTGAAGCGGTCACGCGTGCGCTGCTCGCGGGAGAGCAGGTGCATACGGTCCGCGTGCAGGCGCAGCAGGCCTGCGGTGAGCCGGTCGACGGAACGCTCCGTGTCGACGCCGGTGGGGGAACCGTCGTCGGAGGCCGGGGCGTCGCCGGAGGCGGTGACGGGATCTGGGGCCGGGGCTGTGGCTGTGGCGTCGGACACGGGGGAATCCGAACTGCCGCGTGGGTCGGGAGAGTTACGTAGGTCAGCCTTCCCGGGGTCCTGATCCACAATGCGGGCGGGGTCAAGATTTTCCGCGCCGGGTTCGGGTGAGCGGAGGGTGTTCGACGGGTCGGCGGCCTGGGGGAGCGCGGCGTCGGTGCCGGTGTCCTCGGGCAGGCCCGCCTCCAGGACCTCCGCCGCGCTCAGTGCCCGCTCCGCCGAGAGGTGGGCCGCGCCGCTGCCGTGCACCCGGTTGAGGACGAGGCCGGCCAGCGGCATGTCCTCGGCGGCGAGGCGCTCGACGAAGTACGCGGCCTCCCGCAGCGCGTCCCGCTCGGGCGCGGCGACGACCAGGAACGCCGTACCGGGGGCCTGGAGGAGCTTGTACGTCGCGTCCGCGCGCGTACGGAAGCCGCCGAACATGGAGTCCATCGCGGCGACGAACGTCTGGACGTCCTTGAGGAGTTGCCCGCCGAGGAGCTTGCCCAGCGCGCCGGTCATCATCGACATCCCGACGTTCAGGAACTTCATCCCCGCGCGCCCGCCGACCTTCGCGGGCGCCAGCAGCACCCGGATCAGCTTGCCGTCCAGGAACGACCCGAGCCGCTTGGGCGCGTCGAGGAAATCCAGCGCTGACCGCGAGGGCGGTGTGTCGACGACGATGAGATCCCACTCGTCCCGCGAGCGCAGCTGCCCCAGCTTCTCCATCGCCATGTACTCCTGCGTACCGGCGAACCCCGCGGACAGCGACTGGTAGAAGGGGTTCCCCAGGATCGCGGCGGCCCGCTCGGGGTCCGCGTGCGCCTCGACGATCTCGTCGAACGTGCGCTTCATGTCGAGCATCATGGCGTGCAGTTCGCCGCTCCCCTCGACGCCCTTCACCCGCCGGGGGGTGTTGTCGAGGGAGTCGATGCCCATCGACTGCGCGAGCCTGCGCGCGGGGTCGATGGTCAGCACGACCACCTTCCGCCCCCGCTCGGCGGCCCGCAGCCCGAGCGCGGCGGCGGTCGTGGTCTTCCCGACCCCGCCGGAACCGCAGCACACCACGATGCGGGTCTTCGGATCGTCGAGCAGGGGGTCGACGTCGAGGACGCGGACGGAGGAGATCCGGCGGGGGGCGTCGTGGGCGGTCGCCGTACCGCTCGCGGCGCGGTCGGCCGGGTGCGTGCTCATGCGATCCCCTGCTTCCGCAGCTCGGTGGCGAGTTCGTAGAGGCCCGCCAGGTCCATGCCCTCGGAGAGGAGCGGGAGTTCGTGGGCCGGGAGGCCCAGGTCCGCGAGGACCGCGCGCTGGTCCTGCTCCAGGCGGTGGCGCTCCGCGTACTCCGCGGCCTGCGCCAGGAGGGGGGTGACGAGCTTCTCCGCGTTGCCCCCTCGGCGCGCTCCGCCCAGGCCCGCCGAGGACAGGGACCGTGCGACGGAGGAACGCGCGGCGCCGTCCACGAGTTCCAGGCCGGCGGCGTCCAGCACCTCGGGCCGGACCATGTTGACGACGACCCGGCCGACCGGCAGCCGCGCGGCGCGCAGCTCGGCGATGCCGTCGGCGGTCTCCTGGACCGGCATCTCCTCCAGGAGCGTCACCAGATGCACGGCGGTCTCCGGGGACTTCAGCACCCGCATGACGGCCTGCGCCTGATTGTGTATCGGCCCGATCCGCGCGAGCCCGGCGACCTCGTCGTTCACGTTCAGGAAGCGCGTCACCCGCCCGGTCGGCGGCGCGTCCATGACGACGTAGTCGTACGCGAACCGGCCGAACTTGTCCTTGCGCCGCACCGCCTCGCACGCCTTGCCGGTCAGCAGGACGTCCCGCAGACCCGGCGCGACCGTCGTCGCGAAGTCGATCGCGCCGAGCTTCTTCAGCGCCCGCCCCGCGCTGCCGAGCTTGTAGAACATCTGGAGGTAGTCCAGCAGGGCCAGTTCGGGGTCGATGGCCAGCGCGTACACCTCCCCGCCCCCGGGCGCGACGGCGATCTTCCGCTCCTCGTACGGAAGCGCCTCCGTCTCGAAGAGCTGCGCGATGCCCTGCCGGCCCTCGACCTCGACGAGAAGCGTCCGCTTCCCCTCCGTCGCGAGGGCCAGCGCTAGGGCCGCGGCGACCGTCGTCTTTCCGGTCCCGCCCTTGCCGCTGACGACCTGGAGCCTGCTCACGTCTTCGAGCGTAACCACTCGACGCCCGGACCAATCAGCAGGCTGTGGATAACCGGTACGACAGTCGCATGAACCGCTCGTCCCCAGCCTGTGGACAACCCCCTCCCCGCATGCGGATACAGTCGCCCCATGACCAAGTGGGAATACGCGACCGTGCCCCTTCTCGTGCACGCGACGAAGCAGATTCTGGACACCTGGGGCGAGGACGGCTGGGAGCTGGTCCAGGTCGTGCCCGGACCCAACCCCGAGCAGCTGGTGGCCTACCTGAAGCGGGCCAAGGCGTGAGCGCCGTAGAGGACCGGATCGCCGAACTGGGCCTGGCCCTGCCGGACGTCGTCCCGCCGCTCGCCGCCTACCAGCCCGCCGTGCGCACGGGCGCGTACGTCTTCACCTCCGGCCAGCTCCCCCTGGTCGACGGCAAGCTGCCCGTCACCGGCAAGGTCGGCGCCGAGGTCACCGCCGAGGAGGCCAAGGAGCTCGCCGCGCGCTGCGCGCTGAACGGCCTGGCCGCCGTCAAGTCCGTGATCGGCGACCTGGACCGGATCGTCCGCGTCGTGAAGGTCGTCGGGTTCGTCGCCTCCGCCCCGGACTTCACCGGCCAGCCCGGTGTGATCAACGGCACGAGCGAACTGCTCGGCGAGATCCTCGGCGACAAGGGCGTGCACGCGCGCAGCGCGGTCGGCGTCGCGGTGCTCCCGCTGGACGCGCCGGTCGAGGTCGAGTTCCTGGTCGAGGTCGGCGACTGAATCGTGGTGAACGGCCGGCCCCTTCGCGGTGGACGGCCGACCCCCTCGCGAAACCCCCCGGCCGGGGGGT
>NZ_LIRL01000464.1 GCF_001419795.1 Streptomyces niveiscabiei | reverse complement strand
AGCTCTCGGGTACGGGGTACCGAGGGCGTACCCCTCACGTACGGGGTACGGGGGAGGTAGCTCTCAGGTACGCCCTACGGGAGGCGTACCCCTCGGGTACGGGATACCGGAGGGGTAGCTCTCAGGTACT
The DNA here is from genome assembly GCF_001419795.1 of Streptomyces niveiscabiei. Taxonomy (GTDB): domain Bacteria; phylum Actinomycetota; class Actinomycetes; order Streptomycetales; family Streptomycetaceae; genus Streptomyces; species Streptomyces niveiscabiei. Next base: position 4,000 of record NZ_LIRL01000464.1, on the reverse strand, counting down.
GCCTCCTACCAGGCGAACGCCTCCGGCGACGGGCCCGGCCCCGGGAACACCTCGTCCAGCCCGGTCAGCAGCTCCTCGCTCAGCTCCAGCTCCACCGCGCGGATCGCCGACTCCAACTGCTCCGCCGTACGCGGGCCGACGATCGGGCCGGTCACGCCGGGGCGCGTGAGGAGCCAGGCCAGGGCGGCCTCGCCGGGGTCGGCCCCGTGCTTGTCGAGGAGATCCTCGTACGCCTGGATCTTGGCCCGGACACTCGCGTCGGCGATCGAGTCGGCGGCCCGGCCCGAGGCGCGACGGCCGCCCTGGACCTCCTTCTTGAGGATGCCGCCGAGGAGCCCGCCGTGCAGCGGGGACCAGGGGATCACGCCCACCCCGTACTCCTGCGCCGCGGGTATGACCTCCATCTCGGCGCGCCGCTCGTACAGGTTGTAGAGGCACTGCTCGCTGACCAGCCCGAACGAACCACGGCGCGCGGCAAGCTCGTTGGCCTGGGCGATCTTGTAGCCGGGGAAGTTGGAGGAACCGGCGTAGAGGATCTTGCCCTGCTGGATCAGGACGTCGACGGCCTGCCAGATCTCCTCGAAGGGGGTCAGGCGGTCGATGTGGTGGAACTGGTAGAGGTCGATGTGGTCGGTCTGGAGCCGCTTGAGCGACGCGTCGACCGCGCGGCGGATGTTCACCGCGGAGAGCTTGTCGTGGTTGGGCCAGGCGTCGCCGTCGGCGGCCATGTTGCCGTACACCTTGGTCGCGAGGACGACCTTGTCGCGGCGGGCGGCGCCACCGGCCGCGAACCAGTTGCCGATGATCTCTTCGGTGTGGCCCTTGTTCTCGCCCCAGCCGTAGACGTTCGCCGTGTCGAAGAAGTTGATGCCGGCGTCCAGCGCCGCGTCCATGATCGCGTGGCTGTCGGCCTCGTCTGTCTGCGGACCGAAGTTCATCGTGCCGAGCACCAGTCGGCTGACCTTGAGTCCCGTGCGTCCGAGCTGCGTGTACTTCATGGTCCTCAAGCCAACGACTTGGAGTGGACTCGACGCAAGCGACTTGAGGGGGAGGAGGAAGGTCATACCCGGGAGGGACAATACCTGCGAGTGCTATCTAGAAGTTAGCGCTTCCCTGTGGTTAGGATCAGGGCCGTAGGGTGAGGTTGAAAGTTCAAGCTGACCCCTGCCTGAGAGCCATGCCCCTGGAAGGAAACGCCGTGTCCCCCACCACGTCCGCCCGTCGGGTGCTCGCCGCGGTCCTCGCGGCCGGTGCTCTGACGGTCACCGCCGCCACCGTTCCCGCCGTCGCCGTGCCGTACGACCGGCCCGGGCACGTGTCCGTCGACTCGCCGCTGCGCCTCGCGTACCAGAAGGACGTCGCCGTCCGGGTTCTCAAGGGGGTCTTCGAGCGGGGTGACGGGGCCGTCGTCGACCGGTACGTCCGCGCCGACTACATCCAGCACAACCCGCTCGCGCCCGACGGCGCCGCGACGCTGAAGAACCTCGGCACGTCCGTCCACCAGCAGTTCCCCGACGCGAAGTACGACGTCAAGAGGGTCATCTCCGAAGGGGACTTGGTCGTCGTCCACTCCAACGTCGTTATGGTGCCCGGGAGTTCGGGAAGCGCCGTCTTCGACATCTTCCGGTTCCAGGGCGGGAGGATCGCCGAGCACTGGGACACCGGGCAGAACGTCCCCGACACGACCGCCAACGGCAACGACATGTTCTCCACGGTGAGTTGGCCCCGTACCCAGCAGCCCGGGCCGGCCTGGCTGACGTCGTACAACAAGAAGCTCGTGGAGAAGGCGTTCGACCAGTTGCTCGTGCGGAAGGACGTCGGCGCGATCGACCGGTACTGGAGCACCGGCTACCAGCAGCACAACCCGAACATCCCCAACGGGGCCGCCGGTGCCAAGGCCGGGCTCGGCGCGTACTTCGCCCAGTTCCCCCAGCTGAAGGTCGAGCCCAAGCGGGTCGTCGCCGAGGGCGACCTCGTCGCCGTCCACAGCCACTACATCCCGGCGCCCGGTCAGCGGGGGCAGGCGATCGTGGATCTGTTCCGGGTGCGGGGCGGGAAGATCGTCGAGCACTGGGACGTCATCCAGGACGTGCCGGAGACGTCGGCGAACGACAACACGATGTTCTAGCGCGGGAGCCGGGGACTCCGGGGGTAGTACCCCCGGAGTCCCTGAGAGCTAGGGCCTGTCCGGCGGATCAGGCTGCACGAGAGTGACGGTTCCGTATCGGTGCCGGTGAGCGGGGTCTGGTGCGTGCAGCTGCAAGGCGGAGGAGGGCGTCGACGCGGAGCGTCGGCAACCGACGACAACGCGGCAGATGCGCGTGCCAGACCCCGCGACCGCGGCCTGATCCGCCGGACAGGCCCTAGTCCCGGGGGAACCCGTCGGTCTTCAGGACCAGGTCGATGACGGTGCCGGTCAGGTCGATGTCCTTGCCGAAGTCGACCCTCAGCATTTTGGCGTAGTCCCCGTCGGTGGGGTCGGTGTAGACGTTGCAGCGGCCCTGGTAGGGGTCGGCCACGAGGTAGACGGGGACCTCGGCGGTCGCGTACGCGGTGAGTTTGGGGCCGTAGTCGTTGGCGGCGGTGCCCCGGGAGATGACCTCGGCGACGAACTCGACGTCCTTGTGGCTCCAGCGGCCGTAGTCCTTCTCCGCGGAGTCGCGCAGCTTGACGACATCCGGGCAGAAGGCGTTCCCCTTGCCCGGGAAGTCGATGCGGACGTCCGACAGGACGTTGACGTCCATCCCGAACCTGTCCTCGACGGCCCGTACGATCCGCCGGATGATGGCCCAGTGGGTGTCCCGCTGCGGTGTCATGAAGACGCTGCCCTCGACGATCTCGACCCTGAATCCTTCGGGGACGGGCATCCGCTCCAGCCGCTCGAACCACTCGTCCAAGCGCTCGGTGTTGGCGTCGGCCATGGCGATCCTGTCGTCAAGGACGGTCATCGTGGCGCTCCTCCCCGGCTGCCCTCGTGCAGGCGCAGCCGCGCAGTACAACGATACGTACGGTGCCGAGGTCACGCACGAGCTCACGGGGCCCGCACAAATGTGCTTGCGGCCACCACCCCGGCGCCGCCTACCGTGCGCCTAGGACGTTCAGAGCTCGCCGCCTGCCACCGGCGGACGCGCTCAACTTCGAGTGGGCGGAGCGGCATTGTGCTGGGGAGCAGGGAAGCGGAGTTGCTGCGCGGGGTGGTGGGGGAGGGGGAGCTGCTCGGGGCTTATCTGCACGGGTCGGCGGTGCTGGGCGGGCTTCGGCCGCACAGCGACATCGATGTGCTCGGGGTGGTGCGGAAGTCGTTGAGTGAGCGTCAGAGAAAGGTGCTCGTCGGTGAGTTGCTGGCTCTGTCCGGGCAACGCGGGTACCGGTACGTCGAGTTGACCGTCGTCGTGCAGGAGGACGTGCGGCCCTGGCGGTTTCCGCCCGTCTGCGACTTTCTCTACGGGGACTGGCTGCGCGGGGAGTTCGAGAGCGGGGTGCTGCCCGCGCCGGAGGCCAGTGCCGATCTGGCGCCGGTGCTCACCATGGTCCTTCAGGGGAACGCGCCTCTTCTCGGCGGCCCGCCTCCGTCCGCCCTCCTCGACCCCGTCCCGCACGCCGACCTCCTGCGGGGGATCACCGCCGGCGTCCCGGACCTCATGGCCGACCTGGAGCACGACACCCGCAACGTCCTGCTGACCCTCGCCCGTATCTGGATGACCCTCGGTACGGGGGCCGTGGGCGCCAAGGACGAGGCGGCCCGGTGGGCGGAGGCCAGGCTGGCGGGGGAGCACCGGGCCGTGCTGGCGCGGGCCCGCGCGGCGTACCTGGGCGAGGACCAGGAACCGGGGACCGGGGCGAGGGCGTGCGCCGAGGCGATGGCCGAGGTCATCGAGGGGTTCGGTCCCCCGTAGGTACTACCCGGGGACTACCCCGGGGCTTGGGGACTACCCCGGGGTCGGGGGCTTGCCCGGGTGCCCCGAGTGCCGCCCTGCCCTCGGGTACTACCCCTCCTCGT
>NZ_LIRL01000463.1 GCF_001419795.1 Streptomyces niveiscabiei | reverse complement strand
CGCGGCGGTAGCCGCACATCGGACACAGCCCCGCGCCCCTAAAGGACGGGCTATCGCCCGCCACCAACAGCGTCGCCCTCCCCCCGTCCTGCTTCCGTAGCAGCCTGATCGCCTCCGCCGCTGACCTCACCCCCGTCACCGCCACCGCGTCCGCCGCCGCGCCGAACGCTGCCGCCAGGGCGACTTCGTACCCCGGCTCGATCGTCAGCAGCTCTGCCGCCGGGCCCAGCACCCCCGTGAGCCTGTCCTTCGCCGCCAGCACTATCCCTGTGCCGTCCTTGCGGCGCAGGCCGAGGGACAGGGCGTCGTGTCGTGCCTTCGTCGCCGCTCGTTGGCGTTCGGCCGACACCGCCGCTTCTCTTGCCGCGCTCAGCGTTGATTCCGCCTCCGACAGGGAGCGTTTCGCTGCCTCGTGGGCCTGTGTCAGGGTTTCGTCGTCGGCGTCGAGGCCCTCCACCTCGGCCCGCAGGGACTCGTACTCCTCCTGTGCGGTGACCGCCCGTTCCTGCGCGTCGTCGCGGGCGACTGCCAAGCGGTCGATCTCGGACTGTGCCGAGGCCGCGCGGGAGCGGGCCGCGTGGACCTGGCCGCCCAGGCGGGCAAGGCCCTCGCGGCGGTCGGCGATGGCTCGGGCGGCGTCTTTGAGGCGGCGTTCCTCGGCGGCGAGGTCGCGTTCGAGGTCGGCGCGGTGGGAGACGGTGTCTTCCAGGGCGCGTTCTGCGGCTTCGAGGGCGGCTTCCAGTTCCGCTTCTTGTTCGCGGACGCGGGCCGCTTCGCGTTCGAGGTCTTCGGGGTCGCGGCCCCGGCGTTCCTCGGGGGGTGCGGAGGTCGCGCTCTTCACGCGGGCGTCGGCGAGGGAGATGGTGCCCCGGACGCGTTCGGCGAGCTGGGAGAGCTCGTACCAGGTCTGTTGCGTGCGCTGGAGGCGGGGCGTCAGGCGGCGGACCTCGTCTTCGAGGTGCGCCTCGCGCTGGAGCGCCTTCTTGAGGTCCCCTTCAGCGGTCTCCTTGCGCTGCTTGAGGGCCGCTTCGTCGGCGATCTCGGTCTGGAGGGCGGCGCGGAGGCGTACGAGGTCGTCGGCCAGCAGCCTCAAGCGCGCGTCTCGGAGATCCGCCTGGATGACGGCCGCCCGGCGTGCGACGGCGGCCTGCCGGCCGAGCGGCTTGAGCTGTCGGCGGAGTTCGTCGGTGAGGTCCTGGACGCGGGAGAGGTTGGCCTGCATCGCGTCGAGCTTGCGGAGCGCCTTCTCCTTGCGCTTGCGGTGCTTGAGGACGCCCGCCGCCTCTTCGATGAAGGCGCGGCGGCCCATGGGGTCGGCGTGCAGGACGGAGTCGAGCTGGCCCTGCCCGACGATGACGTGCATCTCGCGGCCGATGCCGGAGTCGCTCAACAGGTCCTGGATGTCGAGGAGGCGGCAGGTGTCGCCGTTGATCTGGTACTCGCTGGAGCCGCCCCGGAACATGATCCGGGTGATCGTGACCTCGGCGTACTCGATGGGCAGCGCGCCGTCGGAGTTGTCGATGGTGAGGGAGACCTCGGCGCGGCCGAGCGGGGGGCGGCCGGTCGTCCCGGCGAAGATGACGTCCTCCATCTTGCCGCCGCGCAGCGACTTCGCGCTGTGCTCGCCCATGACCCACGTGAGCGCGTCGACGACATTGGACTTGCCCGACCCGTTGGGCCCCACGACACAGGTGATCCCCGGTTCGAACCGGAGCGTGGTCGCGGAGGCGAACGACTTGAACCCACGCAGGGTCAGGGCCTTGAGGTGCACGCCGCCGGACTCTACCAACGCCGGACTAACGGTTTCATGGCTGAACGCGCCGGGCACACCACACGTTAAAGAGAGTGGCCGGGCCCAATCAGAGGCGCGGGGTCAGAGGCTCGGGGAAAGAAAAGAAGGGACGCCGAGGCGTCCCTTGCAAATCTTGACAACTCAAACGGTGCCGTGGAGCGGTGCAGCAGCGATCAGGTGAACGCAGGCTCCGGCTGGTGTGCGTCGATGCTCTCCATGAGCCTGTCGTGAGAAGCGGCAGCCGTCAGTGCGTCGTTCTCGGCCTGGATCCGTCCGAGCTCGGATTCCAGATCCTGGACGCGCTGCTGGAGCCGTCGCATCTCGGCGAGGAGTCGCGGGTCGGAACCGCCGACGTAACCGAGAAGCGCCTTTGCCATGATGGATGGTCCTCCACACTGAGTGACCGACCGAAGCGGTGTGGGTCGTGAGGGATTAGCACCCGGCCTCTGGGCAGGATCTGTTGTTGCTGCCGTTCATCCATGCCGAACAGCTAGGTGCGCGGGGTTCCCTCAGCGTCTCACCAAAAAGTTTGACGGTCAACACGATCACGCCCCGTGCGGAGCGGTCCGGCGGGCGAGCACGGCGCCGGTCGGCGGTGCTGCGAGCCTCGCGGAGCCCGGGGGCGCGGCGGTCGCACTTGGACGGGGAGCCTGCCAGAGCACGCCCTTCTTGGCAACCACCTGCTTCTTTTCCTCGGCGGCCGGGCCCGGGCGGCGTCCTGCGCACCGCCCGGCCGCGCGGGGCTCAGCGGATCGCGAACCCGTCGTACCCGCCGCGCGGTGTGTCCCAAATCTCGGTGACACCGTCCACGCGGCCGGGCGTGTCGTCTCCTGTCAGCCAGTCCAGCAGTCCCTCACAGTCACGCCGGGTCCCCTCGGCGACGACTTGTACGCGCCCGTCGGCCAAATTGAGAGCAAAACCACTCAGCCCTCCGATCTCCAGCGCCTTGGCCCGCGTGAACCAGCGGAATCCCACGCCCTGTACGTGTCCGCGGACCCAGGCGACCAGTCGTGCATCCTCGCTCATGAAGGCCACCCAACCAGACCGATGTCGCTCAGGACACTTCCTCCTCGGACGCCATGGGGTACCGTCCCCACCCAAAAGAAACTCACCCGATCGAGTGATTCGGGGCGACCGCGAGGAGTCGGCGACCACGAGGAGTCGGCGGCCACAGGGCTCGGAGACCGTGTCGCTCGGGGGTGCTCGGGAACGCCGCAGGACGAGGAAGGCCAGCAGATGGGACGCCACCGACGCGCAGCCGCCGGACGCGCCGAGACGGGCCACGCGTACGGCACCGACGGGCCCGGGCAGGACCACACCCCCGGCATGGGCATGCCGCCCTCCGTGGACCCCGAGGCGTACGCGGACGCCAACGCGCTCAGCTCCGACTACCTGTACGCGACGGACAGCGCCGCCGAGACGGCCGCCGGCGGCCCGCACCGGCGCCGCAGGAAGCGCCCCGTCCGCGCCGGCCTCCTCGGTGTCTCCGCCGCCGTCGCGCTCGGCGCGGTCGCCGTGACGTCGGGTCTCGTCCCCGGCCTGGAGAGCTACAAGCTCGGCGGCGACAGCGCCTCGGACGCCTCCGGCGACCACGTCCGCGCCTCCGACTCCCCCACCAACGCGGCCTCCGAGCAGGGCGGCGCCGCGGGCACGGCGGACAGCGCGGCCGGCACGGCACCGAGGGCGTCCACCCCGTCGGCACCCCCCTCTCTCGCACCGAAGCCGTCCCCCGCGCCGGAGAAGGAGAAGAAGGCGCCCGCGAAGAAGGCCGCCGAGGCGAAACCTTCCGCCAGCCCCTCCGAGGCGGCCGAGGCGCCGGTGAAGGAGAAGGAAGCCTCCGCCAAGTCACCCGCCGCGAAGGCACCGGCGAAGGCCGCGAACGCCGTGTCCGCCGAACTCCAGGCCGCCGCCCAGGTCCTCGTACTCGTCAACGAGGAGCGCGCGAAGGTCGGTTGCAGCGCCCTGTCCGCGAACAGCGCCCTCGCCGATCTCGCGCAGAAGTTCAGCGAGGACATGGCCGCGCGGGGCTTCTTCGACCACACCGACCCCGACGGCAAGTCCCCCTGGGACCGGGCCGCGGCGGCCGGGATCGGCGACCTCGCCGGGGAGAACATAGCCCGGGGCCAGGGCGACCCCGCCGCCGTGATGGAGGCGTGGATGAACAGCCCCGGCCACAAGGCGAACATCCTGAACTGCGACTTCAAGACGCTGGGGGTCGGGGTGCACTTCGGCTCGGGCGGGCCGTGGTGGACGCAGGACTTCGGCTACTGACCAGTTAGCGCTTACCGCTGGTTAGTGCAACCTGTCGGTAAGCGCTCGTTTCCCCTACCCTTACCCCATGACCAGCACCCAGGAGACCCCGGTCGAGGACCTGCCGTACAGCGTGTTCGCGAAAGCCTGCGTCTCCCGGGGAGCGCTGGAGCACGTGACCGGCAGATGGGGTGGCCTGACACTCGGAGCCCTGTACGAAGGCTCCCTGCGCTTCAACGAACTGCGCCGCCGGGTCGACGGCGTGAGCGAGAAGATGCTCTCCCAGACGCTGCACGCCCTGGAACGCGACGGCTTCGTCCACCGCGAGGCCCAGCCGACCAACCCCCCGCGCGTGGACTACGAGTTGACGCCCCTGGGCCGCGAGGTCGCCGAACGCCTGCTGACGCTGATCCAGTTCGTCGAGGGCCACATGGACGACGTCCTCGTGGCGCGCACCCGCTACGACGAGACGCGCGGCTGACGCTGGCACTTCGGGCAGAAGTAGCTCGACCTGTTCATCCACGGCCGCCTGCGCATCGCCGTCCCGCAGCGGTTGCAGGGCTCGCCCTCGCGGCCGTACGCGTCCAGGGAGCGGTCGAAGTAGCCCGACTCGCCGTTGACGTTGACGTACAGGCTGTCGAAGCTGGTGCCGCCCACGGCGAGGGCCGCGTTCATCACGTCGCGGACGTGGCCGAGGAGTTCCGTCGTGCGGGGGCGCGTGAAGCCGGTGGTCGGGCGGTCGTAGTGCAGGCGGCTGCGCCAGAGGGCCTCGTCCGCGTAGATGTTGCCGACGCCGCTGATCAGGGACTGGTCCAGGAGCGCGCGTTTGATCGTGGTGCGCTTGCGGCGCAGGGACTCGTGGAACGCCTCGTCGTCGAAGAGGGGGTCCAGCGGGTCGCGGGCGATGTGGCCGATGACGTCCGGGAGGCCGTCGTCCGTCGTGTCGTGGAGGGAGAGGCCGCCGAAGGTGCGCTGGTCGACGAAGCGGAGCTGGGTCTGTACGTCGTCGGCGAACCGGACGCGGATGCGCAGGTGTTTCTCGTCGGCGGCGTCGGGCGGCTGGACCAGGAGCTGGCCGCTCATCCCGAGGTGGGCGAGGATCGCCTGGCCGCCGTCGTCGAGCGGGAGCCAGAGGTACTTGCCGCGCCGGGCCGGCGTACCGATCCGGTGGCCCTTCAGCCGGTGGGCGAAGTCGTCGGCGCCGGCCAGGTGGCGGCGTACGGCCCGGGGGTGCAGGACCTCGGCGTCGGCGACCGTACGCCCGGCCACCCACCGCTCCAGACCCCGCCGGACGACCTCGACCTCGGGCAACTCGGGCATGACGCTCCCCCGGATGTGGACCGAGCGCCCGGCCCCGTTCGGCGGGGCGGGCGCTCGGTGACTCGTACTTATGCGGAGGCGGACTCGGCGTCGGCGGCAGCGGCTTCGGCAGCCGCGGCCTCCTGCTTGATCCGTTCGTCCGCGGCGGCGCGGATCGCGCGCCACGCGGACTCGGCGGCTTGCTGCTCCGCCTCCTTCTTGCTGCGGCCGGTGCCGGTGCCGTACGAGACGCCTCCGACGCGGGCGGCAGCAGTGAAGGTCTTCTCGTGGTCGGGACCGGTCTCCGTGACCAGGTACTCGGGGACACCGAGCCCTTCGGTCGCGGTGAGCTCCTGGAGACTGGTCTTCCAGTCCAGGCCGGCACCGAGGTTCGAGGACTTCTCGATGAGCGGGTCGAACAGGCGGTGCACCAGTTCGGAGGCCGCGTCGAGGCCCTGGTCGAGATAGACCGCGCCGATCACCGCTTCGAGGGTGTCGGCGAGGATGGACGCCTTGTCCCGGCCGCCCGTGCCCTCTTCACCCCGGCCGAGCCGGATGAAGGAGCCCAGGTCGAGGCCGCGGCCGACCTCCGCCAGCGCGCGCGAGTTGACCACCGCGGCCCGGAGCTTGGCCAGCTGGCCTTCCGGGAGGTCGGGGTGGGTGTTGTACAGCGTGTCGGTGACGACGAGACCGAGCACGGAGTCCCCGAGGAACTCCAGCCGCTCGTTCGTCGGCAGACCGCCGTTCTCGTACGCGTAGGAACGGTGCGTCAGCGCACGCACCAGAAGGGCGGACTCCAGCCGGTAGCCGAGCCGCCCTTCCAGAAGCGTGTGGGACGAGGCCGTGTTGTCCGCAGAGTTTTTCTTCGGCGTGGACACAGTGCCTCTCACCAGCCTCAGACTTCGAGGACCTGGCGCTTGTTGTAGGTGCCGCAAGACGGGCACGCGATGTGCTGCAGCTTGGGCTCGTGGCAGCGCTCGCACGCAACCAGGGTGGGGACCGCAGCCTTCCACTGCGACCGGCGGTGGCGCGTGTTGCTGCGCGACATCTTCCGCTTCGGAACAGCCACGGCTACTTCTCCTGCTTCTCGTCGACGCCTGCTTCAGCGCCGCTGATCTTGTCCTTCTCATCGGATTCGAGCGAACCCGAGAGTCCCTGCAATGCCGCCCAACGGATGTCGACGGCGTCGTGGTGGTGGTCCTGGTCGTCCGCGAGCCGCACTCCGCACTCGGAGCACAGGCCCGGACAGTCGTCCTGGCACACCGGCTGCATCGGCAGTGCGAGCACCACCGCGTCACGCAGCACGGGTTCGAGGTCGAACAGGCCGTCCTCGATGAAGAGCGTGTCCTCGTCGTCCTCGGCGTCGTCGACCGGTTCCGCCTTCGGGCGGCCACGGTCGTCGGCGTCAGGGTACGAGAACATCTCCTGGAAGTCCGCGTCGACCTCGAGGCCGACCGGCTCCAGACACCTTACGCACTCCCCCTCGGCCCGTGCACGGGCGGTGCCTGTGACGAGCACACCTTCCATGACCGACTCCAGGCGGAGGTCCAGCTCGACCGGAGCGCCTTCCGGCACTCCGATGACCCCCTGGATCCCGAGATCCCGGGGGGCGTCGATCTCGCGGGTCAGGCGCTGGAGCGCGCCGGGCCGCCGGCCCAGCTCGTGCGTGTCGAACACGAGGGGGTTGCGGTGGTCGAGGCGGGCGTTCGCGGCCATTCCTGCTTTCGATCTCTTCGGGCTGAGACGCCGCCCAGCGGTGCTTCGGGGCAGCGGTGATCGCGGACGTGCACGCGACCGAAGAGCCAGGATACTGGACCATTCGCGCACAGCCCAATCCGGGTCCGGCTACAGGCCCCGCCCCTGCTCGTAGGCGCGCAGCTGCTCCGGCGTGATCATGCCGGTGTCGAAGAGGCTCGTCTCGTCGAGCGCGTAGGACTGCTGGGCATGCGGCTGCTGGGCGTGCGGCTGGGTCTGCTGCGGGTCGTACGTCTGCTGCTGGTCGTAGCCCTGGTAGGCGGTCGCCGCGTACGGGTCGGCCTGCTGGTAGGCGTACGGGTCCGACTGCGCGTACGGCTGCTCGTAGCCGCCGTAGCCGTCCTGGTAGGCGTACGCGGGCTGCTGCTCGTAGCCGTGGACGGCCGGCTGCTCGGCCTGGGCCGGGACCGGGGTCGAGCCGGTGCGGGAGGACTCCTCGCGGTCGGAGAGGGCCGCGAGGTCGGCGAGGTAGTCGGCGTCCGAGGAGTGCTGGAAGGTCGAGGTGTCGTCGGCGAGCGCGCTGAGGTCGTCGGTGGCGATCCGGCCGTGCAGCTTGTCGCGGCCCCGGCCGACCGCCTCCAGCGTCTTGGCGAGCACCGCCTCGAAGGCGCCGAGCTTGACGTCGACGTACGCGTCGGCGTCCTTGCGCAGGGTCTCCGGGTCGTGGCTGCGCTCGGGGGCGTCCTCGTCCTCGTAGCCGTTCTCGTCGAGGCCCGGGCCCGTGCCGAGCAGCTTCTCGCGGCCCCGGCCGACCGAGCCGAGGGTCTTGGTGAGGACCACCTCGAAGTTGGCGAGCTTGGAGTCGACGTACTCGTCGGCCTCGGCGCGGACCTCCTCCGCCTCCCGGCGGGCCTCCGCGAGGATGCGGTCCGCCTCGGCCTGGGAGCGGCGGGCGACCTCGGTGCCGGAGATCAGCGAGCCGCGCTCGGCGTGCGCGGTGGAGATGATCCGCTCGGCCTCCTGGCGGGCCTGGTCGACCATCTGGTCGCGGTCGCCGATCAGCTCCTGGGCCTGGGCGAGGGAGTGGGGCAGCGCCGCGCGCACCTCCTCCAGCAGGGCGAGCAGCTCGGCGCGGTTCACCACGCACGAGGCCGACATGGGCATCGACCTCGCGCCGGACACCGCCGCGACGATCTCGTCGAGCTTCTTCTGTACGTCCACCTAGGCTCGCCACTCTCTACCGCTGTGTTGGAGACGGACAGGGCCGACTGTAGCCCCCGGTGCCCCATCAGTCCTTGCGCAGGCGCTTGTTGAGCGCTTCGAGGACTATCGGCGGCACCAGGTGGGCGATGTCGCCGCCCCAGGTCGCGACCTCCTTGACGAGCGAGGACGACAGGAAGCTGTACGCCGGGTTGGTCGGCACGAACAGCGTCTCCACCCCGGACAGGCCGATGTTCATCTGCGCCATCTGGAGCTCGTAGTCGAAGTCGCTGACCGCTCTGAGGCCCTTGACGATCGCCGGGATCTCCCGCTGCTTGCAGAAGTCCACCAGCAGGCCGTGGAACGACTCCACGCGTACGTTGCCGTACTCGGCCGTGACCTGGCGGATCAGGTCGATCCGCTCGTCGACCTCGAAGAGGCCCTGCTTCGATTTGTTGATCATCACCGCGACGTACACCTCGTCGTAGAGGCGGGAGGCGCGGGAGATGATGTCGAGGTGTCCGTTGGTGATCGGGTCGAACGACCCGGGACAGACGGCGCGGCGCACTTGTGATCCCTCGCTCTCCGGTCCGGTCATCGTGCGTCTTCGCACGTAGAGGCGTTGTCGCCCGTGGCGGCGCGACCGTACCAAAACGTTCCCTCGCCGTAGCGACGGGCCTTGACCGGTGCGAACCCCTCCGGCCAGTGGAATTCTCCGCCTCTGGTGCTGCGCTCCACGGTGACGATCGCGTCTGGTGTGAGCCAGCGTTCGGTGCGGAGTGTGAGGAGGATCTCCCGAAGATCGTGATCCGTGACGGCGTACGGGGGGTCGAGGAAGGCGATGTCGTAGGGGGCGGCGGGGGGTGCCTGGACGATCTGCTCGGCCTTGCCCTGGCGGACTTCGGCGCCGGGGAGGGAGAGGGATCTCACGTTCTCGCGGATGGTGCGGACCGCTTTGGGGTCGGCTTCGACGAGGAGGGTGTGGCTCGCGCCCCGGGAGAGGGCTTCGAGGCCGACCGCGCCCGAGCCCGCGTAGAGGTCGAGGACCCGTTCGTCTCTCAGGGGGCCGCCGAGGAGGGACTCCCAGGTGGACATGAGGGCTTCGCGTGCGCGGTCGGAGGTGGGTCGGGTGCCGGTTCCCGGGGGTACGGCCAGTCGACGTCCGCCGGCTTCTCCGGCGATCACGCGGGTCATCTTCAGATCCTTGGTACGGGGTCGAGTACAGGTCCAGTGTGGCTCACCCCTTCTCCAGGTACTGCTCCCTCTCCTTGTCCAGGAGAGCGTCCAGGGCCGTCCGCAGAGCCGGGTACTTCTCGAGTTCGGGGTCTTCCAGGACAACCGCCGTCGCCTCCTCCCGCGCCTCCGCGATGACCTCCTCGTCCTCGATGACCTCCAGGACCCTCAGGGAAGTGCGCGCCCCCGACTGGGCCTGCCCCAGGACGTCGCCCTCGCGCCGCTGCTCCAGGTCGATCCGCGACAGCTCGAAGCCGTCCAGCGTCGAGGCGACCGCGTTGAGGCGCTGGCGGGCCGCGCTCGCCTCCGGCATGTCCGTGACGAGGAGGCAGAGGCCCGCCGCCGCGCCCCGGCCCACCCGGCCGCGGAGCTGGTGGAGCTGGGACACGCCGAAGCGGTCCGCGTCCATGATCACCATGGCGGTGGCGTTGGGGACGTTGACGCCGACCTCGATGACGGTGGTCGCGACCAGGACGTGGGTCTCCCCCGCCGCGAACCTCCGCATCACCGCGTCCTTGTCGTCGGGGTGCATACGGCCGTGCAGGACCTCGACCCTGAGCCCGCCGAGCGCGCCCTTGGACAGCTGGTCGGCGACGTCGAGGACGGCGAGCGGCGGGCGCTTGTCCCCGTCCGGCGCCTCCTTCTTCGCCTTCTTGGCGTCCTCCTCGTCCCCGATCCGGGGGCAGACGACGTACGCCTGATGCCCCTTGCCGACCTCTTCGCGCACCCGCTCCCACGCGCGCGTGAGGAAGTGGGGTTTGTCGGCGGCGGGCACGACATGCGTGGCGATCGGCGAGCGCCCGGCCGGCAACTGGTCGAGTACGGACGTCTCCAGGTCCCCGAACACGGTCATCGCCACGGTCCGCGGAATCGGCGTCGCGGTCATCACGAGCAGATGCGGCGGCTGCTTCCCCTTCCCCCGCAGCGCGTCCCGCTGCTCCACCCCGAACCGGTGCTGCTCGTCGACCACGACCAGCCCCAGATCATGGAACTGCACCTTGTCCTCGATCAGCGCATGCGTCCCGATGACGATCCCGGCCTCCCCGGTCACGAGATCGAGCAACGCCTGCCTGCGCGCGGCGGCTCCCATCGACCCCGTGAGCACGACCACCTTGGTGGCCCGCTCCGACCCGCCCAGCATCCCGCCCTCGGCGAGATCCCCCATCATCTCGACGACGGACCGGTGATGCTGCTGGGCCAGCACCTCGGTGGGCGCGAGCATCGCGGCCTGCCCCCCGGCGTCGACGACGGCGAGCATGGCGCGCAGGGCGACCATCGTGTTGTGGGTGACGGTGAAGTTGTCGGTGATGTAGGCGTGGCTGGGGTGAGCGACGCTGATGCACTGGACCGGTTTGCGGCCCACGTATTCGACCGCTCGGATGCCGCGCCGGAAAGGGTCGTCCTTCGGCCGGGGACGGACACGGGCGGCTTTGCGGGCCAGACGGAACGGGGCGTGCTCCTGCGGAAGGGCCAGTGAGACGTCGAAGGGCGTGTCCCCGGGGAGGACTTGCGCCCGGCCGCCCAGGGAGCGGACGAGCCAGGCGACGTCGTCCGCGAGCCCGCGCGAGGCGCAGCGGAACGAGATGGCCGCGCCGTCGGCGTCGGCGGTGCCGCCCGTGTCCAGCAGTCCTTGCAGCAGGGCGAGCCGGTTCTTGACGGACGTGTTCTTGAAGTCGTCGGGGACGGACGTGTCCTGCGGCGTCTCACCCTGGGGGTTCAGCTCCCGCAGGGTCTCGGCATCGGCCGTGGGCAGGAGGAGGCCGAGGCGGTGGGGGTCCAGCGGCAGGGCGGCGTCACCGCCGAGGTCGACGGGGGTCGCTGCCGGGATGTACCACTTCGGCGATCCGTCCGCCTCGGACGTGTCCCGGCGGATCTCCCGGGTCGTCATCACCCGGGTGGGCAGGCTCTGGTGGGCACCGACGATCCACAGGTGCTCGTCGTCGCACTCCACAGAGCTTCCGTCGGAGAGAACCAGACGCCAGACAGGCCGCTCCCCCTGAGGGAAGACACCGTCGACAAGCACGATCTCCCCCTCCGGCACGATGACCTCGTCCCCCACGGCCAGATCCCCCATCCGCCGGAATCCGGTGGGGGTGAGCACCTGGGCGTCGAGCGGTTGGGCCTTCCCCGAACCGACCTCCCCCTGGAGGAGCCGGTGCATCGGGTGGCTGGTCGCGAGGTCGTCGAAGATCTCGCGGGAGACCTTCTGCTGGCCGTCGGTGAGGGTGAAGGGGAGGCGGTCGTCGAAGGCGGTGAGG
>NZ_LIRL01000462.1 GCF_001419795.1 Streptomyces niveiscabiei | reverse complement strand
GCCGTTCCCCGGGGAACGGCCAGTGTTCCGGGGACGTCGGGGCGGAAGGAGGCGCCGTGCGGGGCGGGAGCGAGAACCCAGCCCTGCGGCGTCCGGCCGAAGGACATGTAGCCCGCGTCCCGGGCAGCCCCGTCCACGGTGGCGGCCATGTGACGCTGTTCCGTACCGGGGCTGAGGATGCTGAACCGGCTAGCCAGCAGGCCGTCGGCCGTGGGCCGATCGGGCGTCAGGTGCGCTGTCCCCGCGCTGAAGCGCACCCGCGCGCCGTCGTAGCGTGCGAGAGGGTCACCCATCGAGAGCCTCCAGGTAGCGGGGCAGTTCGGTGAAGTGGCTGATCACTCCGACCGGGGAGGGGAGGGCGTCGGGGCGGGGTCCGGTGGTGACGAGGACGGCGTTCATGCCGTACTCGTGGGGGCCGACAGCGTCCTTGGCGGGGGTGTCTCCGACGAACACGATCTCTTCGGCACGGCAGCGCGCCCGCTCCACGACCGCGCTGCAGAACAGCCGGTGGGGTTTGCGGACGCCGACGGTGCTGGAGAGCACCAGGGCGTCGAAACAGTCCTCGACACCCGCCGCGCGCAGCGTGCGGCGCCGTACGCTCTCGGTCCGCTGGGTGTCGCACGCCAGCACGCACCTCAGTCCGCCGGCGTGCAGGCGGCGCAGCGTGGCCGCGGCCCTGGCGTCGACCACGGCGTCGGGGACCGTGGTGAACACCGTCTCCGTGGCGGCGACGAAGCCCCCGATTCGGTCGTCGTGGCGTCGTGGGTCCCTGTTCCCTCGTAGTACTGATAAGGGCCGGCGCACGCGGTCAGAACAGCCAGAACCACCATCACGCCGCCGAGGACCGCCCCCCACGCACGCAGCCTGCTTCCGCCCGCCACCAGGACCTCCCGCCCTCAGCCCGTCTCGGCCGACTGATAGGAGCGGGCCACAGGAAGACACCTTGGCAGACTTGTTGAACGTGTTCAAATCTGCGGCTGAAGGGCTGCCGCGCACCACCCCCGGCCCACGTCAGGCCGTACCCGGCCGCAGAATGCCTTCGACCATCGTCGAGAAGTCCCGCCACTGGGTACGTTCCTTGGCCAGCGCCCGGTTCCCCGTCGCCGTGAGCTGGTACGTCCGCCTGCGGCGCCCGCCGACGGTGCTCCACTCGCTCTCCACGAGCCCGGCGCGCTCCAGTCTGCGCAGGGCGGGGTAGAGGGAGCCGGTGGGCAGGTCGAGGGCGCCTCCGCTGCTCACCTGGAGGGCCTCCATCACGGCGTATCCGTGCAGGGGCTCTTTTTCGAGGACCGCGAGGATCAGCGCGTCCAGATGACCCCGTAGCGCTTCTGACATCACGTAGACAATCTACATGACGTGTTAGCGTTGAGTGTCTACATGTAGACGTTCTATCTATTGGCGTGTTGAGTGCAGGGGAGGTCGGGCTGATGGCAGCGCCCGAGCAGGGTCGTATCGAGACGGCGGACGGGCCGGGGAGGCCGAGCGTCTTCGAGCGGCTCGCGCAGGTGTCGTACCGGCGGCGGTGGTGGGCCCTCGTGGGGTGGGTCGTCGTGCTGGTGGCGGTGAGCCTGGGGTCGCAGGCGGTCGGTGACGCGTACCGCAACGACTTCAGCCTGCCGGGCACGGAGTCGCAGAAGGCGCTGGACCTGCTGGAGGAGCGGGCGCCGTCGCAGGCGGGGACGTCGGTGACGATCGTCGTCGAGGCGAAGGACGGTGTCGCCGGGGCCCGCGCGCGGGTGGAGTCGATGCTCGCCGAGGTCGGCGGGAAGCCGCACGTCGTCGGGGTCGTCAGCCCCTTCGACGACGCCGGGGCCGTGTCGAAGGACGGCACGATCGCGTACGCGACGGTCGCGCTGGACAAGCAGGCCGAGGACATCCCCGTCGAGGACACCCGCGCGATCATCGACACCGCGCAGAAGGCCGACGGTGACGGACTGCGCGTCGAACTGTCCGGTGACGCGGTGCGCAACGCGCAGGGCGAGGAGGGCGGCGCCGCCGAGGGCATCGGGATCATGGCCGCGCTGGTGATCCTCGTCCTGCTCTTCGGCTCGCTCTTCGCCGCCGTCCTGCCGGTCGCGATCGCCCTGTTCGCGGTCGGTACGACGCTCGGGCTGATCATCCTCGCCTCGCACGTCGCGACGATCGCCGACTTCACCGCGCCGCTGATGATGCTGGTCGGCCTCGGCGTCGGGATCGACTACGCGCTCCTGGTGTTCTCCCGCTTCCGGGGCGAGCTGGCCGCCGGGCAGGGCCGCGAGCCGGCGACCGTCAAGGCCATCGACACCGCCGGGCGCACGGTGTTCTTCGCCGGGTGCACGGTCATCGTCGCGCTCCTCGGGCTCGTCGTCCTCGGCCTCGGCTCGCTCCAGGGCGTGGCCGTGGCGGTCGCGCTCACCGTCCTGCTCACGATGATCGCCTCGCTCACCCTGCTCCCGGCGCTGCTCGGGCTGTTCGGCGCGAGGATCGAGAAGCAGGTACGGCGCCGTACGGCGAAGAAGCCCGCCGGTGACCGCTGGAGCCGCTGGACCGGCGCCGTCCAACGGCGCGCCTGGGTGGCCGCCCTCGTGCCGACCGCGCTCCTCGCGGCGCTCTCGCTGCCCGCGCTCGACATGCGCCTCGGCTTCGCGGACGCGGGCACCGACGGCCCGTCCACGACCAGCCGCCAGGCGTACGACCTGCTCGGCAAGGGTTTCGGGCCCGGCTTCAACGGGCCGCTGATCGTGGTCGCCGAGGGCGACGCCACCGCCGCCGGGCGGGCGCGTACGACGCTGGCGCAGACCGAGGGCGTCGCCGCCGCGCTGCCGCCGCAGTCGTCCGGCGACGGGCTGTCGACGATCATCGTCTTCCCCGACTCCGCGCCGCAGGCCGCCGCGACGAGCGGCCTCGTCGACCGGCTGCGCGACGACGTCCTGCCGTCGCTGGCGCGGGAGACCGACGCGCGGTTCCTCGTCGGCGGCAGCACCGCCGCGACCGAGGACTTCTCCACCGCCGTCGCCGACCGGCTGCCCGCGTTCGTCGCCCTGGTCGTCGGCCTGTCGATGCTCCTGCTGCTCCTCGTATTCCGCTCCCTCCTCATCCCGCTCAAGGCCGCCCTCCTCAACCTCCTCAGCGTCGGCGTCGCCATGGGGGTGATGACCCTCGTCTTCCAGAACGGCGCCCTCGGCGCGGAGAAGGGGCCGATCGAGGCGTACGTACCCGTCATGATCTTCGCGATCGTCTTCGGGCTGTCCATGGACTACGAGGTGTTCCTGCTCTCCCGGATGCACGAGGAGTGGGAGCGCGGGAAGGACGCCGCGCAGGCCGTACGGCACGGGCTGGCCACCACCGGGCAGGTCGTGACGGCCGCCGCCGCGATCATGATCGTGGTGTTCGGGGCGTTCATGTTCAGCGGGAACCGGATGCTGACGCAGTTCGGGTTCGGGCTGGCTGTGGCGGTGTTCGTCGACGCGGTGGTCATTCGGTGTCTGATTCTTCCGGCGGTGATGCAGCTGCTGGGGCGGCGGGCCTGGTGGCTGCCGGAGCGGGTTGCCCGCGTGTTGCCTCGGGTGGCGATCGAGCACGGGTGAGCGCGGGGCGCCGCTGAGGGTGGGGGCTCCTGAGGCACGGGTTACGGTCGGGAAGTCGTCCGTCTCCTTGGTTCGTCCTCCTCAGGAGTGCTCCCTTGCCTTCCCTCTCCGCCCTGGTCACCGGCATGGAACGTCACCAGGTCGCCCTGTACGTCGGTGCGCTGGCCGTCGGCGCCGTCGTCGGCCGGGCGGCGCCCGGTGCGGGTCCCGGACTGGAGTACGCGATCAGCCCTGTGCTGGCCGCGCTCCTGTACGTGACGTTCCTCCAGGTGCCCGCCGCCGAACTGGTCCGCTCCGCGCGGGCGGGCCGGTTCCTGGGGGCGGCGCTGGTGGTGAACTTCGTGGTCGTACCGCTGGTGGTCGCCGGGATGTTCGTGTTCCTTCCCGGCGACCGGGCTGTCCGGCTCGGTGTCCTGCTCGTGCTGCTCGCGCCTTGCGTCGACTACGTCATCGTCTTCAGCGGGCTGGCGGGCGGGAGCAGTGAACGGCTCCTCGCGGCGACGCCGTTGCTGCTTCTCGCGCAGATGGTGCTGCTGCCGGGGTACCTGTTCCTGTTCATGGGTCCGGATCTCTCGGACGTCGTCGACGCCGGTCCCTTCCTTGAGGCGTTCGCGGTGCTGATCGTCGTCCCGCTGGCGCTGGCGTGGCTCACGCAGGCGTGGGCCACGCGGCGCCCGTCGGGCCGGCGCTTCTCCGACGGTGCGGGGATGACGATGGTGCCGCTGATGGTCGCCGTCCTGCTCACGGTCGTCGCCTCGCAGGTGCCCAAGGTGGACGACGGGTCGGGGCGGCTCGGGGACGTCGCGCGTGTCGTGCCGTTCTACGTCGTCTTCCTGGTCGTGATGCCGTTCGCGGCGCTGGGTGTCGTACGGCTGTTCCGGCTGGGGGCGCGGGACGGGCGGGCGATCGTGTTCACGGGGGCGACGCGGAACTCTCTGGTCGTGCTGCCGCTGGCGCTGGCTCTGCCGGAGGGGCTGGCGGTGGCGGGGGTGGTCGTGGTGACGCAGACGCTGGTGGAGGTGGTGGGGATGGTGGTGTACGTGCGGGTGGTGCCCCGGTTGTTGCCATGATGCCTGGTCAGGGGGCGTTGTCAGTGGTGGCTGTCACCATGCGGATATGAGGAACTACGACTGGCGTCCCTTTCTCAGCCGGTGGAGCGAGGAGTGGGCCGACGCCTCCGATGAGCCGTCGCCGGAGCGGGACACGCGGTGGCTGGGGTTCGCCGGGGCCTCCGAGGAGCGGATCTCCGCGCTGGAGGAGCGGCTCGAGTGCCGGTTACCGCCGTCGTACCGTGAGTTCCTCGCGGTGAGTGACGGGTGGCTGCACGCGGGGTGTTTCGTGTGGCGGCTCGCCGGGGCCGACGAGGTGGGGCCGTACTCCGACGACGCGGGGCTGGGCGAGATCTACCGGGGCGAGCTGGACGAGCACTCCACACCGGAGGAGGTGCTGGAGGCCGGGATGTGGGGGCGGGCGCTCCAGCTGGAGGCCGAGTCGGACCTCACGAAGGTGCTGCTGGACCCCGGCGACGTCGGCTCGGACGGGGAGTGGGCCTGCTACGACTACGCGAGTTGGCGAGGCGACGGCCCGGTGCGGTACGGGTCCTTCGCCGGGTTCATGGAGGCGATGTACCGGCAGTTCCACAGCATGACCGCGCGCTCCTCGGGCCCGGAGTTCGTCAACGCGACGACTCTGGCGCAGGACGCGGCGGTCGCGCGGGCGCGGGTCGACGCTCTGCGCGGGCGGTACGAGGAGGCGCGGGCGGCGCTCGACGAGGCGCACGCGTACGGCAGGCCGGGGGCGACGGAGCTGCGCGACCAGCTCACGTACCTGTCGGGGGAACCCTCCACGGTGTCGTTCGGGACGCTGGCCACCGACCCCCTGTACCAGCCGGAGGTCCGGCCCGTGCTCGCCGCCGAGCGACTCCGCCTGCGACACTGGGAAGCCGACGCCGACTTCCTCGACACGTACGGCTACTCGGCGCCCGGTGTCTTCGGCGAGGCCGTCGAGGCGGCGCGCGAGGCGGCCCGTTGGGGCGACACGGACGCGGCCTGGCGCATCCTGCGCGCGGCGCTCCCCGAGTGGCGGCCCGCCGGTCCTGACCTCCTCGCGCCGCTGGGGCTGCTCGCCGACCCGGTCCTCGGCCCGGTGTGCACGCCGGAGCGGTGCCGGGAACTCCTGGCCACGCCCAGGGCGGGCGAGACCGGCGAGGTTCCGCTTCCCACGCCCGACCTCGATCCGCCGGGGCTGTCCTGGCTGGTGGACCCGGACTCCGGCCACCGGCTGTCGTCGTACCGGCTGATCCTGGTCGAGGGGGTCGAGCCCACGGAGTTGCCCGCGCGGATCGGCGGTGCCGATCTCGGCAAGCCGGCGACGTACTGGGAGGCCCACCTCGACGCATCCCGGTTCTCCGTCGGACGCGCCGGGCCGGACTGGAGCTTCGCCTTCGAGGCCGCCCCGCACCATCGCTTCTACGAACCCCGCTTCGTCTCCCCGGCTCCGGCGGCCTCCCTCGGTACCCGTGCCGTCGCCGTCTGGCGGGAGGCCGACGGCAGCGCCCTGTTCCACCTCTCCGTGGCGGAAGACGGTGCGGAGCGGTACGCGTTCACGGTCCGGGGTGACGAGGTTCGGCGTACGGGGGCGATACCGGCGTCCCTGGACTCCGGTCCCGTGGGCGAATGGCTCGTGGACGAGCGGCGTGTGGGCGAACGGCGTGTGCTGGAGTTCCTCGCGGGCGAGTTCGGCGTCCGGCTTCCCCGCCATGCGCTTCTCCATGGGCGTCTTCACACGCTCGTGCCCCGCCCCTGGGCCCGCCCGGCGGGGCCTGGCGAGGGATACGCCGACGTCATCGTCGGCACGGCCCCGGCGAAGATTCCGAGGGGTCGCTTCGCGCGGGAATGAACGCGACTTGGCGGTACGCCGGGGGAGGCGCTGGACCGGCACGCCGGGGCTGGGAAGGCACCGGACGGAGAGGCATCGGCCCCGCTCCTCGGGCCGGGAAGCAGCGAGCCCCCGCGCAGGAAACCCGGTCGAGCCAAGCCCCGTCGATTCGATAGAAAGCCGGTATGTCTCTTCGGCGCCCCCCCCGGTCGACACCGGCCGCGTCCGGGATCTCGTCCCGTTCGATCTCCCTGCTGCTCGACCAGCTCGCGGCGCGGTCCGTCGAGTGTCACTCGATCATGGTCGTCCACCGGGGTCATGTCGTCGCCGAAGGCTGGTGGGCGCCGTACTCGGCGGACCGTCCGCACCTGCTCTACTCGCTGACGAAGTCGTTCACATCGATCGCGGTGGGGCTCGCGATCTCCGACGGGCTGCTCGCGCTGGACGATCGCGTGGTGGACGTGCTGCCCGACCACGTCCCGGACGACGTCTCGGAGCAGGGCAGCCGGATCACCGTCCACCACCTGCTGTCGATGACGGCGGGGTATCCCGTGGACAGCCTGGCTAAGGCGTGGGAGCTGGAGCCGGGCGACCTGGTGAAGGGCTTCCTACGCCTGCCGTTCACCGCCGTGGGAACGCGGCACACGTACGACAACGCGACCACTTTCGTCCTGGCCCGGATGGTGGAACGCGTCACGGGCCTCGGCCTTGCGGAGTTCCTCGACGAGCGCCTCCTCAAGCCGATGGGCATCGACCACGCCGAGTGGGACCGGGTGGCCAGCGGTGCCGTCTTCGGCTTCCACGGACTCCACCTGACGACCGAGGCGGTCGCCGCCTTCGGTGAGCTGCTGCTGCGCGACGGCAGGTGGGGCGGCGAGCAACTCGTCCCGCGCGAGTGGGTGGCCCTCGCGACCGCCCGCCATGTCGAGACCCTGCCGTCCGAGGACGGGACGGACAACGCCGACTTCACCTGCGGCTACGGCTACCAGTTCTGGCTGTCCCGGCACGGGTACCACGGGCACGGCGCGTTCGGCCAGCAGTGCGTGGTGGTCCCGTCCCACGACCTGGTGATCGCCATCACCGCCCAGGCCGAGACCCAGGACATCTTCGACGCCCTGTGGGAGTGCCTCCTCCCCGGCCTGGCCCAGGGGCCGACCGCCCAGGACGACGACCTCCTCGCCGCCCGCCTGCGCAGCCTGTCGCTGCCGCCGGTACCGGGCTCGGCCGGCCCTCGGCATCCGGTCACCGCGACCCTCGACGCCTCCGCCGAGGGCTCGGCCCTCCCCGACGGCACGACGGTCACCGTCGACCCCGACGACGACGGCTGGCTCGTACGCGTCGAGCCGCTGCTCACCGTCGAGGCGGGTCACGGCACCTGGCGCGAGAGTTCCCCGCTGGGCCGCCCCGTCGTCGCGGCCGGAGCGTGGCAGGGCCCGCTGTTCGTGGCCGACCTGTACGTCGTCACCACGCCGCACCGCGTCCGCCTGACCGTCGACACCGGCACGGGGATCGCGACGGCCCTGTGGAGCACCACGCCGCTCACCGGTCCCAGCCTGGAGCTGCACGTGCGGTTACCGCTGATGACACGGCCGGACGTCGCGTAGGGCCGACCCGGCCGCCTCTTCCGCATGCCGGGGCAGGCGCTCCCACACCCACACCGCGAGCCCGAGACCGCTGAACACCGCCCCCAGCAGGCAGACAGCGCCCCAGCCTCCGGCCGTGTACAACGAGGTCGCGGCGAGGGCGCCGGTGCCGCTGCCGATCGAGTAGAAGACCATGTATCCGCCGATCACGCGGCTGCCCGCGTCCGGGTGCGCCGCGTGGATCAGCGTCTGATTGGTGACGTGCACCGCCTGCACGGCGAGATCGAGCAACACGATCCCAACGACCAAGGCCCACAGGGAACTTCGCGTGAAGGCCAACGGCAGCCACGAGACGACGAGCAGCGCCAGCGCGATGCCCGTGGTCCGGCGGGACAGCCCCCGATCGTTCAACCGCCCCGCGACTCCGGCCGCGAGCGCCCCCACGACCCCGACCAGCCCCAACGACCCGACCGCGCTGTGGGACAGGGACCCAAGCGGAAGGGCGACGCTGCTCCACAGGGCGCTGAAGGCGGCGAAGACCAACAGCCCGTACAACGCGCGCACCCGCAGCAGCCGTTCCCGCGCGAACAGGGACACCGTGGAGCGCAGCAGCTGCCCATACGGCAGGGCCGGCTGATCCCCACCACCCGGCAGCACCCGGTACAGCACCAGTGCGAGCACCCCGACGCACCCCGCCGAAGCGGCGTAGACGGACCGCCACCCCGCGAGATCGGCCATGACACCGGCCACCGTCCGGGCCAGCAGAATCCCCACCACCACTCCCCCGGTGACCAGCCCGACAACCCGCCTACGCCCCTCGGCAGGAGCCAGCGACGCCGCGAAGGCCACCAACGTCTGTGTCACCACGGCGAGCAGCCCCGTCGCTGCCATGCCGACGAGCAGGACCACCGCCGTACGCGCCGTGGCCACCACCCCCAGCGGCACGAGAAAGAACAGCCCGAGCGCGTAGCCGACATGCGTAAGGCTCACGACGCTCCCGATCAGCCCCGGGCTCATGGCGAGTTCGCCGCCCATGGTCACCAGGACTCGGTTCGACGACAGCGACTGCCCCGTTGCCCGCTCTGTCGATGCCATCGGCGACTGGTGGTCGCTGCTGATCGTTCGCGACGCCTTCGACGGCAGTCGGCGCTTCGGGGAGTTTCAGCGGAGTCTCGGGGTCGCGAAGAACATCCTCACGGCCCGGCTGCGCGGGCTCGTCGCGGGTGGGGTTCTTGAAACCGTGCCGGCGTCGGACGGGAGCGCGTATCGGGAGTACGTCCTGACGCCCAAGGGCAGGGCGCTGTTTCCCGTGATCGTGGCTCTGCGGCAGTGGGGCGAGGAGTACTTCTTCGAAGCCGGGGAGCCGCACTCGGAGTTGTTGGACAGGCGGGACGGACGGCCGTTGCGGCCGTTGGAGGTTCGCTCGGTGGACGGACGGCGGTTGGAGTCCGGGGACACCGCCGTCCGTAAGGTCACCTGAGCCGGTGGGGTCAGAGGCTGCCGGTGATCTTGGTCGGGGTCACGCGGACGATGACGCGGTCGCCGTCCTCCTTCGATGCGGGGTTGGTAGTGGCGTAGTCCTGGCCGGTGTATTTGAGGGAGAGCTCGTCGGGGAGGGCGCGGTCCGGGTCGGGGGTCAGGGTGGCGGTGCCTCGGATCGCCGCGTAGGTGTACGGGTTCTCCGGGGGGTTGATCATGATCGTGACCCGGGGGTCGCGGGCCAGGTTCTTGCCCTGGGCGCGGTCGACGGTCGTGGAGAAGACGAGGTCGTCGCCGTCGCGTTTGATCCAGACGACGGTCAGGTGGGGGTGGCCGGTGGCCGAGAGGGTGGCGACCGTGGCGAAGACCTTGGTGTCGTCGAGGTGCCGCTTCAGGGCGTCGGAGAGTTCTGCTGCCATGGTTCGGGGTCCTTCGGGGGGATCGTGAGAACGCTCGGTCTGTTCAGGGAACACCGAGGCGCTGCGGAATCATCCGGTGATCCACGTGCGGATGCGGTCGGATTGTGCGCGGATTCCGGGGAGAGCGTTCGTGAGGTCGCCTTCGAGCCTCGACTGGAGGGCGGTGCTCGCGTCGAGCGTGCGGAGGGCGTCGTCGCGGCGGCCGAGGGTGGCGTACAAGGCGGCGAGGTTGTTGAGGGTGGTGGCGTGGTCCGGCGTGGCGTGATCGTCATGGATGCGTACGGCCGACAGGAGGGCGTCCAGGGCGTCTTCCCTGCGCCCCAGTTCGCTCAGCCGGCTGCCGAGAGTCGTGAACGCCCTGGCCAGGTCTTCGTTGCCCCTGACACCGACCGCCCTTTCGGCCACCGCGAGGGCCTCCTCTCTCCGGCCGACCGCCGCCAGGCAGTTGGACAGGTTGTTGAGGACCATCGCGAGATCGGGATCGGTGCCCAATATCTCGAACGCCGCCCTCGCTTCGAAAGCGGCGTCGAGACTCTCCTGCGCGCGCCCCGACTCCCCCAGCCGCACGGACAGGTTGCCGAGCGCGGCGCCCAGGCCGGGGACGTACTTGTGGCGGGCTTGCGCGGACAGCTCCCGGCAGACGCGCACGGCCTCCTCGGCCTGGGCCAGCGCTTCGTCGTGTCGCCCCAGGTACGCGAGGTGGTTCGAGAACGTGATCAGGCGCCCGGCGAGGGTCGGTCCGTGGCTCATCAGGTCCTGCCGGGCCAAGGGCTCCAGCCGCTGGATGTCGTCGAACAGGCGGTCAAGAACCTCCGTTTCCCTCGCCCCGTGCAGTGCGGAGGTGAACGCGTCCACCAGCTCCCTCGCTGAGGGTCTGCCCTCAGGCTCGTCCTCCAGGCAGTGCCGGAGCGTCACGAGGAGCGCCGGATCGATGTGTGAAGCCGTGGCGCCCCTGGGGTCCTCCCATCTCCCGGCGAGCAAGGCCAGGAGCAGCGCGCCGGCGGCGTACACATCGCTCTCGGGCGAGGCTTCTCCCCCGCCCAAGTAGGTCTCGGTGCGGGGCAGTAGGTCTCGGTGCGGGCTGTCGGCCCCGTCCACGGTCGCGGTCATCCACCCGATCAGCCGGACACCGTCATCGTCCTGGAGAACCGCCCTGGGTGCGACGGAGCCGTGGACGAGGCCGAGTTGGTGGGCGTGGGTGAGGGCCCAGGAGAGACCCAGGCCGATCCGTACGAAGGCGTCCCGGGGGACCACTCCCCCGTGGCCGGAGAGGACGTCGCGCAGGTTGGGCGCGGGCATGCCCTCGCGTTCGACCACCTCCGAGGCGATCCAAGGGAGTTCACCGATGCCGTCGGCCTGCACATCCACCAGGGCGGGCGCGTGGATGCCGTCCATCCTGTGCAGGCACTCCGCCTCCGTCCGGACCAGGTCCACCGCAGCCGCCGGATCATCGGCGTACAGCGACACGGGCGCCCGTACGGTGACGAGTTCGCCGTCCCGCCCCTGCGCCAGGTACATCGTGATGTGCGGCCAGCCCCGCTCGCTGCGCCACAACAGCCGGAACCGGCCCAGCCGTTGAGGGTCGTCCGGCGTCAAGGCGCGCCACCCCGGCGGCGCGGGCTCCGCCTCCCCGCCCGACACCCCGAGCCGCACGAGCAGTTGCTCCCGCAGCCACCCGAAGGACCGCCCCATGCCGTCGACGACGGCTGTCCCGTCCGGGTGCCCGACCCACGCGGGGAACACGGGCGACCGCCCCACCGCGGCCTCGATGTCCCGTGCCACCGTGTCGGCCGTCCGCAGCAGCTCCCCCGCGGACACCGCGCTGAGGAGCGCCCGCCGGGCCTCGCCCGTGAAGTCGAACCGGCGGTGCTGCGGGAGCCGTTCGGAGGTGTCGACCTCGTGCATGAGCCCGCCGAGGAACACCTCCATGAGGTGCCCGGCGTCCACGGGCTCGCCCAGCGCCGTCTGCACCAGCCGCATCACGGGCGGCGTGACGGGAGCGACCGCGGCGACATGCGCGGCAAGCCGGTACGCCTCGGCGGAGGCGGCCTCCCGGAACCGCAGGACGGCGTCACCGTCCGGCGCCTCGACCACCGTACGCGCGAGGTCGGTTCGCCCCTCCCACAGCGGGAGAAGCGCCGTGCCGCCCGGCGATGCGAGGAGGCGGGCCCATTCGCCGACGGCCTGCGAGGTCGGGGTGAGGACGGGCACGGGGACGGGGTCGAAGTGGGCGAGGTCGAGCGGGAGATCGGGGTCAGCAACCTGCCAGGTGTGGGTGGGGCCGCCGCGCCGCTGGGTGGTGATCTGCGCGCGCCGCACGTCGATCCCCGTACCCGCCCAGAGCCGTACCGGCAGCGCGTGGACGATCGCGACGGGCCCGCAGCGCCCCCACCGGTCCAGCACCGCGCGCATCCCGCCGTCGCGCCAGGCCGGACCGACCCCGTCGCTGATGACGAGGACGAGCGTGTTCCCTCTCGGATCGCACAGGGCCCTGGGCGAGAGGTCGCGCCCCCGCCGGTAGGGGTTGGTGCGCAGGACGGGGACGGCGGCGCGCGTGTCGAGGCCGTGGACGCGTACGTCGCGGAAGGCGCCCGCGCGTTCCATCAGGCGCCGGACGTCGGCGGCGAGCCGCTGCCACAGCACCATGGACACGCCGTCGTCGATGACGAGGGCGAGGGAGAGCCAGCGGGTGCGGGCGGGGCGGGTGACGGTCTCGGGGATGCCGGTGTCGGCGACGGCGGCGACCGTGCGGGCG
>NZ_LIRL01000461.1 GCF_001419795.1 Streptomyces niveiscabiei | reverse complement strand
GTCCCCCTCGTGCGCGTCCCCGAGACCCCACACCGGCTGCAAGTGCCGCTGCTTGTCCAGCTTCAGGCCCTCGGCGGTGACGGACCGGTCGAGGTGGATGGCGAGTTGGGGGACGCGCACGAGGGGGACTTGATCGCGTTCCTTGAGGAGGAAGCGGGGCTCGCGCCGGGCGAGGTGACCGGCTGGGACCTGATGACGCACTCCGTCGAACCGCCCGCCTACCTCGGCCGCGACGAGGAGTTCCTCGCCGGGCCCCGGATGGACAACCTCCTGTCGGTGCACGCGGCGACCGCCGCGCTGGCCGCCGTCGCGACCCACGTCGGCGACGAACTCCCGTACATCCCCGTGTTCGTGGCGTTCGACCACGAGGAGAACGGCTCGCAGTCCGACACCGGAGCGGACGGGCCGCTGCTCGGCGGGGTCCTGGAGCGCTCGGTGTTCGCGCGCGGCGGGTCGTACGAGGACCGGGCGCGGGCCTTCGCCGGGACCGTGTGCCTGTCCTCCGACACGGGGCACGCCGTGCACCCCAACTACGCGGAGCGGCACGACCCGACGCACCACCCCCGGATCAACGGCGGCCCGATCCTCAAGGTGAACGTCAACAACCGGTACGCGACGGACGGTTCGGGCCGCGCGGTGTTCGCCGCGGCCTGCGAGAAGGCCGGGGTGCCGTTCCAGTCGTTCGTGTCCAACAACTCGATGCCGTGCGGGACGACGATCGGGCCGATCACCGCCGCGCGGCACGGGATCCAGACCGTCGACATCGGGGCGGCGATCCTGTCCATGCACAGCGCGCGGGAAATGTGCGGCGCGGACGACCCGTTCCTGCTGGCGAACTCCCTGACGGCGTTCCTGGAGGGCTGAGTCCCACCTGAGAGGGACTACCTGAGGGGTAGCTCCGGGGTACGGCATACCCGGGAGCTACCCCTCACGTACTAGTACTCGGCTCACTGCTCCCGGCAGGCCCGCGCCGCGTCGCGGAACCACAGCGCGCTCGCCTTCGGGGTGCGCACCTGTGTCTCGTAGTCCACGTGCACCAGGCCGAACCGCTTCTCGTAGCCGTAGGCCCACTCGAAGTTGTCCATCAGTGACCAGCAGAAATACCCCCGTACGTCCGCCCCGGCCGCCCGCGCGAGCCCGATCGCGGCGAGGTGGTCGGCGAGGTACGCGGTGCGGTCGGTGTCCTGAATCCGACCCGTCTCGTCGACAGGGGAGCGGCTGTCGTCAAAGGCGGCGCCGTTCTCGGTGATGTAGAGCGGCAGCGCGGGGTACTCCCGGCTGAGCCGGGTGAGGAGGGCCGTCATGCCTTCCGGATAGATCTCCCAGGGCATCGCGGTCGAGGGCCGGTGGGTCTGCGGAACCCCCTCGTACCCGTGCGGCTCATCGGTCGCACGGACCACGTCCCGGAAGTAGTAGTTCACCCCCAGGAAGTCCAGCGGCTGCGCGATGGTCTTCAAGTCGCCTTCCTGGACCGGAAGTTGGGCGTCCTGTTTCGCGAGGTCGGTGAGCAGGTCGGCCGGGTAGCGGCCGAGCAGCACCGGGTCCAGGTAGATCCGCGCGCCGATCGCGTCCGCGCGCCGCGCCGCCTCGACGTCCTCGGGCGCGTCGGAGGCGGGGTGGGCGACCAGCGGGTTGAGGGTGATGCCGGCCTGGGAGTCCGGCACGGCCTCGCGGATCCGCTGGACCGCCAGCCCGTGGCCGAGCAGCAGGTGGTGGGCCGCCTTCGTGAAGTCCGGGAAACTCCGCCTGCCCGGCGCGTGGTTGCCGAAGTAGTAGCCCAACATGGCCGAGCAGAAAGGCTCGTTGAGGGTGATCCAGTGCTTCACGCGGTCGCCCAGCGCGTCCGCCGCGAGTCCCGCGTACTCGGCGAACCGGTACGCGGTGTCGCGCTCGGGCCAGCCGCCGGCGTCCTCCAGCGCCTGCGGCAGGTCCCAGTGGTAGAGGGTGGCCCAGGGGGTGATGCCCTTGGCCAGGAGTTCGTCCACCAGACGGTCGTAGAAGGCGATTCCACGCGCGTTGACGGGGCCCGTGCCACCGGGCTGGACGCGCGGCCAGGCCATGGAGAACCGGTAGGCGTCCAGGCCCAGTTGGGACAGCAGCCCGACGTCCTCGGGCATCCGGTGGTAGTGGTCGCAGGCCACGTCGCCGGTGTCACCCCCGGCCACCTTGCCGGGCGTATGGCTGAAGGTGTCCCAGACGGACGGCGAGCGCCCGTCCTCCGCGACGGCCCCCTCGATCTGGTACGCGGCCGTGGCCGCCCCCCAGACGAAGTCGGCCGGCAGCCCTCGCACCGCCTCGCTCCCCACGGGCTCCGTGCTCGTAGCGGTCATCCGTTCCGCCTCCCTGCGACGGTACGACGTACGGCGTACGACGCCTTCCGCTTAAGGCGTCCGTCACTCTGAAGTCGTACCGCACACGACGTACGCATCCCCTTGTGGGAGCGCTCCCAAGCAGGCTTGCTCAATCCCTCATACCTGTCAAGCACCGTGGTTTTCCGGCCAATCACACACCCTCGTCCACGGAGCCCGGGCAACCGGTTGACAGGGCCGGAATGCGCCGGAGAAGGTCTTGGGAGCGCTCCCAAGACGCTCGCGCATCTCTCGCCTTCCCCTCGAATTCCCTCACGGTCCACCACAACCGACCACAAACGATCCCGCGCCGTCCGATCCGTCCTTCACATCCAGAGACCGGAAAGTGACCGCACGTATGCCTGACCGCAATTCCGTTCTGCCCGGATCAACCCTCGGAACCCCTTTTGTGGAGCGCAATCTCGACCTGAGAGGCAAGCTCTACCAGCGTTCGATCCATCCGTCCGTCCGCCAGGTCGCTCTGGGGCGACGACTTTCGGCACCCCTCGTGGTCGACCTCGACCCGACGACCGTGTGCGATCTCGCGTGTCCTGAGTGCATCAGCTCGCAGGTGCTGCACCATGGCCAGATCGGGCCGGACCGCATCGTGAAACTCGCACATGAACTGGCCGAATCCGATGTCCGCGCGGTGATCCTCATCGGTGGCGGGGAACCGCTGCTGCACCGGGCCATCGGGGAGATCGTCGAGGTGCTGCACGGGGCCGGCATCAAGCTCGGGCTCGTCACCAACGGCACCCAGATCGACCGGCATCTCGACCGGCTCGCCGAGTGCCTGTCGTGGGTGCGGGTCTCGGTCGACGCCGGGACCGCTGACACGTACCAGTTGTTCCGGCCGAGCCGGGGCAAGCGCAGCATGTTCCCTCAAGTCATCGAGAACATGCGGAAGTTGGCCGAGCGGGGGCGGGGGCGGCTCGGCTACTCATTTCTCCTCATGCAGCGTTTCGACGAGGACGGGAAGGTCACCGAGTCCAACTACGACGAGGTCCATCGCGCGGGGCTGCTCGCCCGGGAGATCGGCTGCGACTACTTCGAGGTCAAGGCGATGCTGGACGAGGACCACTACACGGTCAACCAGCGAGCCGAGGACATCGCGGCGGTCGAGGAGCAGATCGCGCGGCTGCGGGAGCTGGAGAGCGACTCCTTCCACGTCCTGCACTCCTCCAACTGGCAGGCCGTGCGGCGGGGTACGGACCCCGTACAGCCCAAGGACTACCACCATTGCGCGATCACCGAGCTGCGGACGACGGTGACCCCTACCGGGGTATTCGTCTGCCCCTACCACCGGGGTAACCCCAAGGGGCGGATCGGGGACATCCAGCAGTCCGGGTTCGCCGAGCTGTGGGCGAACGCGGATACCTCCGTCATCGACCCCGGCAAGGACTGCCAGTTCGTCTGCGCGCGGCACGGGTCCAACCAGGAGATCGCCCGCATCGGGCGGCGGCCCGAGTCCGACGGGGCCGGCTCCGACGAGCTGATCGACGACTTCGACCCCTTCATCTGAGACGGGGCGCCGGACGTACCCCGGACGCAGGGCGCCGTCTGCCCGCCGTCCGGGGTGGCGCGTACTTCCGAGGTAGCCCCGAGTTACCTCCGAAGTACGACGCCGG
>NZ_LIRL01000460.1:21949-22161 GCF_001419795.1 Streptomyces niveiscabiei | reverse complement strand
CCCCCGGCGCCCCGTCGGCCCCCGGCAGCACACCGGTCCGGGCCACCTGCCCGTACCACTGCGCACTCGACTTCGGCGTCCTGGCCAGCGTCGCGTAGTCCACGTACACCGCCCCGAACCGCTTCCCGTACCCGTAGGACCACTCGAAGTTGTCGAGCAGGGACCACAGGTAGTACCCGCGTACGTCCGCCCCGTCCGCGAGGGCGTGGCGG
>NZ_LIRL01000460.1:610-21900 GCF_001419795.1 Streptomyces niveiscabiei | reverse complement strand
GCGCCGTTCTCGGTGATGTAGAGGGGGAGTCCGGGCGCCTCCCGGGTGTAGCGCATGATCAGCTCGTGGAGCCCGGTCGCGTCGATGGTCCACCCCATCTCCGTACGCTCGCCCGGGGTCTGGTGGAAGGCGACGTCGTCGGCGCCGGGCCAGGGCGTGTGCTCGCTGGCCCCGTGCCCGTCGGCCCGCCGCGCCTTCGCCGGGGTCCCGCCCGCCGAGACCAGCGTCGGGGAGTAGTAGTTGAGCCCGAGCGCGTCCAGGGGCTGGTTCGCGGCGCGCAGATCGCCGTGCTGGACGAAGGACCAGTCGGTGACGGACGAGGTCGCCGCCAGCAGGCTGTCCGGGTACGCGCCGTGCAGGATCGGCCCGTGGAAGACCCCGTTCGCGAGGTCGTCGATCTTGCGGACGGCCGCGAGGTCGGCGGGATCCTGCGAAAGGGACCGCAGGACATGGGAGTTGAGGCTGAGCGCCACCGAGTTGCGGGCCGGCATCACCGACCGCAGCGCCGAAGTGGCAAGCCCATGCCCGAGGTTGAGATGGTGGGCCGCCTTCAGCGCGGCGACCGGGTCGGTCCGCCCGGGCGCGTGGACCCCGGACCCGTACCCCAGAAAGGCGCTGCACCAGGGCTCGTTGAGGGTGATCCAGTGCTCCACCCGGTCGCCGAGCGCCTCGCCGACGATCTGCGCGTACTCCGCGAACCGCAGCGCCGTGTCCCGCGCCGGCCAGCCCCCCGCGTCCTCCAGCTCCTGCGGCAGGTCCCAGTGGTAGAGCGTGAGCGCCGGTTTGATCCCGGCCGCGAGCAGCTCGTCCACGAGCCGCCGGTAGAAGTCGAGGCCGACCTGGACGGCGGGCCCGCGCCCGGTCGGCTGGACCCGCGACCAGGAGACGGAGAAGCGGTACGAGTTGAGGCCCATGTCCGCCATCAGCGCCACGTCGTCGCGGTAGCGGTGGTAGTGGTCGACAGCGATGTCACCGGTCTCACCGGCGGCGGTCTTGCCCGGCGTACGGCTGAAGGTGTCCCAGATCGACGGGGTTCGGCCGCCTTCCCGTACCGCCCCCTCGATCTGGTACGCGGAGGTGGCGGCGCCCCAGAGGAAGGTGGAGGGGAAGGAGACAGGGGTAATGGGCTCAGACATGGAAGCGCTCCCATAGGTGGTCGTCGAGACCGACGGAGAGTGGCGGGGGGATGGTGAGGATGAGCCTGCGGGGTACTGAAGTGGGGGGCAGGAACGGTGAGTTGGGTCGAGGAGGGCCAAGAGGCCGAGGAGCGGGGGGAGTTGGCCGTACCCGGACCGGCGCGCCGTGGCTGCCGCCGGCTCGGATACTTGGGCCGACCCCCTCGACTCCCGTTCTCCGCTCAGCCCTTGACCGCCCCCTGCATGATCCCGCCCACGATCTGCTTGCCGAAGAGGGCGAAGACGATGAGCAGGGGCAGGGTGCCGAGGAAGGCGCCCGCCATGATGAGGGACTGGTCGGGGGTGTAGCCGCGCCCGAGGCCGGCCAGCGCGACCTGGACCGTCGGATTGCCGGTCTGGCTCAGGACCAGGAACGGCCACAGGAAGTCGTTCCAGGACTGGACGAACGTCAGCATGCCCAGCACGGCCATCGCCGGCCGCGCGGCGGGGAACACGACGTGCCAGATGATCCGCCAACTGCTCGCCCCGTCCACCCGGGCGGCCTCGATGATCTCGTCGGGCAGCGCCTGGATCAGGTACTGCCGCATGAAGAACACCCCGAACGCGCTCACCAGGGACGGCAGGATCACGGACTGGAGCTGGTCGGTCCACTCCAGCTCGGCGACCAGCATGTACAGCGGGATGATGCTCAGTTGGGGCGGCACCATCATCGTGCCGATGACGATCAGCATCAGCGCCCCCCGCCCCCGGAACCGGAGTTTGGCGAACGCGAACCCGGCGATGGTGGACAGGATCACGATGGTGACCGACGAAGTCCCGGCCACGATCGTGGTGTTGAGGAACGCCTTGCCGAGGTTGGCGTCGGTCCACGCCTTGTCGAGGTTCGAGAAGAGGTTGGAGCCGAACCAGAACGGGGGCGGCGTCTGGGCCAGCCGGCTGTTGTCGCGGGAGGCGGCGATCGCGGTCCAGATCAGCGGGGCCAGCGAGAAGAACGTGAACACCGCGAGGATCAGGTACGCGATCGGGCTGCCGTGCAACTGCCCTCCCGCGCGGCCCGACTTGGCGAGCCTGCGGCGCGTGGGCTTCGGTGCCGTCTCCTCCGGGACGGGCTTGGGCAACGTCGTCGTCACCGTCGTACTCCTAACTGCCACTGCTGGCGCGCAGGCGGCGCGAGATGACGTAGTTGACGATGCCGATCACGATGAGGATCAGGAACATCGTCCAGGCGATCGCCGAGGCGCGGCCCAAGTGCTGGTTGACCCAGCCCTGTTCGTACAGATAGAGGCCGAGCGTCTGGAACTGGTGCTCCCCGCCGCCGGACGCGCCTACGTTCGGGTCGAACAGCAGGGGCTCACCGAAGACCTGGCTCGCGCCGATCGTGGAGACGACGACCGTGAACAGGATCGTCGGCCGCAGCGACGGCAGCGTGACGTGGATGAACTGCTTCCAGCG
This sequence comes from Streptomyces niveiscabiei, assembly GCF_001419795.1. GTDB lineage: Bacteria > Actinomycetota > Actinomycetes > Streptomycetales > Streptomycetaceae > Streptomyces > Streptomyces niveiscabiei. The sequence goes on along the minus strand of NZ_LIRL01000460.1, from coordinate 19,312 downwards.
GCTGGCGCCGTCCAACGCGGCTGATTCGTAGAGGTCGTTGGGGATCGCCTGCATCGCGGCGAGGTAGATCAGCGCGTTGTAGCCCGTCCACCGCCAGATGATGATCGTCGAAACGGCGATCTGGGAAGGCCACTTGTCGTTCTGCCAGTCGACAGGCCCCAACCCCACCAGGTCCAGGCCCCAGTTGATCATCCCGTAGTCGTGCCCGAAGAGCAGCACGAAGACGAGCGCTGCGGCGGCGATCGACGTCGCGTACGGCGCGAGGATCACCACGCGGTAGAAAGTCGAGGCACGCAGACGGTAGTTGAGGATGTGCGCGATGCCCAGCGCCATCAGCAGCTGCGGGACGGTCGAGATGATGCCGATCGTCAGCGTGTTCTTCGCCGCGTTCCAGAAGAAGTCGTCGTCGAAGATCCGCGTGTAGTTGCGCAGCCCCACCCACTTCATGTCGGTGGGTGCCGTCATCTCCACCTGGTGCAGCGAGGCCCAGCCGGTGTAGATCAGTGGGAACAGCCCGAAGGCCAGGAAGAGCAGGAAGAACGGCGAGACGAACGCGTACGGGCTCCATTTGAGGTCGCGCTGCCAGCGCCGCGAGAGCCGGGCCCGGCGCTTCTGCTCCGTCTCGGAGGGCTCACCGGGCGCGGGGCGGCCCGGGGCCGCGCCCCCCTTCGCGGGGGGCGCGGCGGTGTCGTGACTGGCCATTCGGGTCACTTGTCCAGGTTGTTGTCGATGGTCTTGGTGGCGGTGTCCCAGGCCTCCTGGATCGACTTGCCCTTCGTCACCAGGAACACGCCGTTGTCCGTCATGCCCTGCTGGATGATCTGGTCCTTCGGGCCGATCGGCTGCACCGACACGCTCTTGGCGGCCTCGGTGAAGATCTTGCCGATCGGCGCGTCACCGGTCATCGCGTTCTTGCCGTCGAGGACCTGGGGCGAGGTGTACGCGGCGGGTGTGCTCGGGATGCTGCCCTGGACGGCGAAGAGCTTGGCCTGCTGCTCGGGCTGGGTCAGCCAAGTCACCAGCGCCTGGGCCTCCTTGGCGTGCTTGCTGGCCTTGGGGACGGCGAGGAAGCTGCCGCCCCAGTTGGCGGACTTCGGCGCCTGCGCGACGTCCCACTTGCCGGCCGCGTCGGGCTTCGACTTCTCCTTGAGGGTGCCGAGCATCCACGGCGGGCAGGAGACCGCCGCGAACTTGCTGTTCGCGATGGTCTGGTCCCAGTTCTTCTGGAACTGCGTCACCGGCTGGACCAGGCCCTTCTGGGCGGCTTCACCGGCGATGTCGAACGCGGCCCGCACCGCCGGGTTCTTCTTGTAGACGACCTCGCCGGCCTTGTCGTAGTACTTCTCCGGGCCGCTGCCGACGATCGCGTTGAACAGCCCGCCCGGCGAGTCCATGAAGTAAGTGCCGCTCGGCGCCTTGGCCTTGTACTGCTCACCGACGCTGACGACCTTCTTCCAGTCGCCGGCCCACAGCTGGCTCACCTTGTCGCGGTCGGTGGGCAGCCCCGCCGCCTGGAAGAGGTCCTTGCGGTAGCAGATGCCCATCGGGCCGACGTCCGTGCCGAGCGCGATCGTCGTGCCGTCCTTGGTCGTGCCCTGTGCCCACTTCCAGTCCAGCCAGTTGCTCTTGACGACCCCCTCCGCCTTGCCGATGTCCTCGAACTTGTCCGCCTGCGTCGCGACGATCTCCGCGATGTTGCCGACCTCGATGGCCTGGACGTCCATCAGACCGGCGTTGGTGGTCAGGTGGTTGAGCAGCGCCGGGTAGTAGTTCTCGTTCCGCTCGACGACGTTCTCGGCGATCTTGATCTCGGGGTGGAGCTTCTCGTACTCGGTGTAGAGACCGGCCTGCTTGAAGCCCATGGTGCCGAAGAGGCCGAGGGTGATCGTCGTCTGCCCCTTGCCACCGCCGCCGCCGGACGAGGCCGACGGGTCGCTGGATGTGCTGTCGCCGTCGTCGGCACAGCCGGCCAGCAGCCCGGCGCCCAGCGATACGGCAGCCGCCAGGACCACCACCCGACGGGAGGTTCGGGAACGTGCTCGCATTGCGTCCTCCTGTTGCCCTGACGTGCCGACCCCCCGGCCAACGTGCATGGTTGGGCCCGTTGTTTTCTCGCTGCGGCTCGGGCGGGGAACGTGCGGGATGTGTATGTGTCAGGTAGTGTGGGAGCGCTCCCACAAGTGATGTGTTGAAGAGTCGTCGGTTCCGGCGGGGGTGTCAAGGGCGTCGACGCGGAGAGATGCGTTCAGTTATCGGGACGTTAACTGAAAGCGGGGCAGGGCGGTTTTCAGCCGGACGGGTCCCGCTGGCGAGGGCGAGGTGCGGGCCGTTTCATGTCAGGACAGGGCTGTTAGATTCCAGGCCAGTGCGTAGCGATCGAGGGAAGGCGGGGCCCATGGCAACCCACGGAGCGCGGGGCCGCAGCGGTGGCCGGCCGACCCTTGAGGAGGTCGCCGCGCGCGCGGGGGTCGGCCGGGGCACCGTCTCCCGCGTGATCAACGGCTCCCCGCGGGTCTCCGACGCGACCCGCGCCGCCGTCGAGGCCGCCGTCGCCGAGCTGGGGTACGTCCCTAATACCGCCGCCCGCGCGCTCGCCGCGAACCGTACCGACGCGATAGCGCTCGTCGTCCCCGAGCCCGAGACGCGGTTCTTCTCCGAGCCGTACTTCTCCGACATCCTGCGCGGCGTCGGCGCCGAACTCTCCGACACCGAGATGCAGTTGCTACTGATCTTCGCGGGCAACGACCGGGAGCGCAAACGCCTCGCGCAGTACCTCGCCGCGCACCGCGTCGACGGCGTCCTCCTCGTCTCCGTGCACGCCGACGACCCCCTCCCCGACCTGCTCGCCCAGCTGGAGATCCCCTCCGTCATCAGCGGCCCCCGCTCCGCCGCCGAGACCCTGCCGTCCGTCGACTCCGACAACTACGGCGGTGCCCGCAGCGCCGTCGAGCATTTGCTGTCGCGGGGGCGGGAACACGTCGCGCACATCACCGGCCGGCTGGACGTGTACGGCGCTCAGCGCCGCCTCGACGGGTACCGGGACGCGATGGAGGACGCGGGCCGGGAGCCGCTCGTCGAGGCCGGTGACTTCACGGAGGAGAGCGGCTACCGGGCCGCCCAGCGCCTCCTGGCCCACACCCCCCTGCTGGACGCCGTCTTCGCCGGCTCCGACGTCATGGCCGCCGGCGCCCGCCAGGCCCTCCGCGAGGCCGGCCGCCGTACCCCTTCGGACGTAGCCCTCGTGGGGTACGACGACTCCGCCATCGCCCGCCACATGGACCCGCCCCTCACCAGCGTCCGCCAGCCCATCGAGGAGATGGGCCGCCACATGCTGGACCTCCTCCTCACCGAGATCGCGGACCGCCGCCCGGCGGTGTCGCGGGGGCTGGAACGAAGGCAGATCGTGGTGGCCACGGAACTGGTGGTACGGGCGTCTTCTTGAGAGCGTGCCGGCCGCGGGGCTCACCAGCGGCCGGGCGGCGGCGGGGGAGGAGCGGACGGTGGGCGCCGGGCAGCGCGGCCCGAGGACTTGTTGGTGACGAGCCAGATGACGCCGAGGATGACATCACCGGCTGTCCACGCGAGCAGGGAGACTCCGGCGACGAGAGCGGCACTGAACTCGGTACCGGCCTGACAGGTCTCACTGGATCCGCACTCGTCGGTCGCACCCGGAGTGGCGCTGATCACGGCGACAAGCCACACCAGCATCAGCAGGTTGAACCCCAGCACCATCCACGTGAGCGCCCGCCACCGAGGCCGATGCCTACGACGGGGACGTGTACGCGGCGCCACGGGCGGAGGCGTAGGACTGGTCCATCCCTGGTACGACATGGCGAGCCTCCCAACCACGCGAACGGCTCATACTCCGACGGTACGCCCCCCGCTGTACCCCGGCAGTTTCTCGATGGACGCCCCCGTCGGGTCCCTGGGACACTCCCCGGCATGCCTCGACATCCCCTCCTGGACATCGATGACGTACCCGTCCCCCTGGAGAGCTACCTCTCGGGTATCGGTGAGGTCTTCCGGCGCTTCGCCGCGCCGGAGCAGGACTCGGGGTGTACGTCCTACGGGGTACGCCTTCCGGGTGGTGAACGCTGGTTCGTGAAGGCGCCGGTGGTGCCCGAGGCGTGTGGCACGCTGGAGCGGGCCTGGCGGTTCCACCGGGCTGTGCGGCATCCCGCGATCGTGCCCCAGGTCCACAGGCTGGGGGCGGCGGTGGTGATGCCCTGGCGGGACGGCGGCCTGCTCTATGACCCCGAACACCGGGCCCGGTTCCGCCGGTTGCCGCTGCCCGAGGTTCATCGGGCCCTGGACACCCTCCTGGACGCCCACCTCGCCGTGGAGGCGGCGGGCTGGCAGGCCGTCGACTTCTACGACGGCGCTCTCCTCTACGACTTCCGGCGCGCGGCGCTGCATCTCATCGACCTGGACGAGTACCGCCCGTCCCCCTTCCGCCTCGACGCCGAGCGCCTCCCCGGCTCCCGCCGCTTCATGGCGCCGGAGGAGTGGCGCAGGGGCGCCAGGATCGACGCCCGGACGACGGTGTACGTCCTCGGGCGGGCGCTCCGGCTGCTGCTGGACGCGGGGGACGGCGAGCGCGAGTGGCGGGGGACCCCGGCGCAGTCGGCGGTGGTGGAGCGGGCGACGCGGGAGGCGCCGGGGGAGCGCTTCGCGGACGTACGGGAGTTGGCGGCGGCCTGGCGTACGACCGAGGGCCGACCCGCCTGAGCGGATCGGCCCTCGATACTTCAGGGTGAGTGACGGGACTCGAACCCGCGGCATCCTGGACCACAACCAGGTGCTCTACCAGCTGAGCTACACCCACCATGTCCGGCGCTGGAGTTTTGTTTCTCTCCGACCGGCCGAGAAAAAGTGTACAGGGTCCGAAGGGGTGCTCGCGCACGGGTTTCGCGGCGCCCCTCCAGAGGGGGACCCGGGGCTAATGCGCAGGCAGTACGTGCCGTGCCGCGATGGACTTCGCCGTGTCGGAGTCGGGGCCGGGCTGGGGGACGAAGATCGCGTCGCGGTAGTAGCGCAGTTCCGCGATGGACTCGCGGATGTCGGCGAGCGCGCGGTGGTTGCCGTTCTTCTCCGGGCTGTTGAAGTAGGCGCGAGGGTACCAGCGGCGCGCGAGCTCCTTGACGGAGGAGACGTCGACGATGCGGTAGTGGAGGTAGGACTCCAGCGCGGCCATGTCCCGGGCGAGGAAACCGCGGTCGGTGCCGACGGAGTTGCCGCACAGGGGCGCCTTGCCGGGCTCCTTCACATGCTCGCGGACGTACGCGAGGACCTGCGCCTCGGCGTCCGCCAGCGTCGTACCGCCCGCGAGTTCGGCGAGCAGTCCGGACGAGGTGTGCATCTGACGCACCACGTCCGGCATCGTCTCCAGCGCCGCGTCCGGCGGGCGGACGACGATGTCGACCCCCTCGCCGAGCACGTTCAGCTCGGAGTCGGTGACGAGGGCGGCAACCTCGATGAGCGCGTCGTCGGACAGCGAGAGGCCGGTCATCTCGCAGTCGATCCACACCATGCGATCGTTCATGCGTCCACCCTAAGGCTGACATCCACCGATCGGGTGTACCGCGACCTGGGGTAGCTCCCCGGTAGTACCCGGGTACGACCCTGGAGGCACAGAACCACGGAGGACCGGCCCGGAAGGGGAACCCCCTCCGGGCCGGTCGACCGATCGGTATGGTCAGCCTCCGCTGCGCTGCCCCGGCAGGGCCGCGCGGGCGGTGGCGTACGGATCCCGGTCCCGGTCGCGGTCGCGGGAGACCCCGTGGTCCGCGGAGAGTCCGGCAGCCGCGGGGGAGCCGACGGACGCCGTACGGCGGGCCTGGAGCGGGACCGGCGCCTCGGAGTGCAGCCCCGGGGACGGCGGGCCCAGCGGGGCCGGCGCGGGATCACTGTCCAGCGGGCGTTCGCTCTGCGGCCGGCGGGCCCGGTACGCGGCCCGGTAGGCGGCGGGCGACGACCCGAGCTGTCGGCGGAAGTGCCCGCGCAGTGCCACCGGCGAGCGGAAGCCGCAGCGCCCCGCGACCTCGTCCACCGAGTAGTCGGACGTCTCCAGCAGCCGCTGTGCCTGGAGCACCCGCTGGGTGATCAGCCACTGGAGCGGCGCGCTGCCGGTGAGCGAGCGGAACCGGCGGTCGAACGTGCGCCGGCTCATGTACGCGCGCGCGGCGAGCGTCTCCACGTCGAACTGTTCGTGGAGGTGCTCCAGCGCCCAGGAGACGACCTCGGCGAGCGGGTCGGCCCCGATCTCCTCTGGTAAAGAACGGTCGAGGTAGCGCTCCTGACCGCCCGAGCGGCGCGGCGGGACGACGAGCCGGCGGGCGAGCGCGCCGGCCGCCTCGTTGCCGTGGTCCGTGCGCACGATGTGCAGGCACAGGTCGATCCCGGCCGCCGTGCCGGCGGACGTGAGGACGTCGCCGTCGTCGACGAACAGCTCTCTCGGATCGACGTGCACCGACGGATAGCGTTTCGCCAGGGTCGGCGCGTACATCCAGTGGGTGGTCGCCGGACGCCCGTCCAGCAGCCCGGCGGCTGCCAGGACGAAGGCGCCCGTGCAGAGCCCGACGATGCGGGCTCCCTCCTCGTGCGCCCGGCGCAGTGCGTCGAGCGCTTCCTCGGGCGGTGGCGCGGTGATCGAGCGCCAGGCCGGTACGACGACCGTCCCCGCGCGGGAGATCGCCTCCAGGCCGTGTGGCGCGGTGAGTTCCAGGCCCCCTGTGGTCCGCAGCGGGCCGTCCTCGCCGGCGCACACCAGCAAGCGGTAGCGCGGTACGCCGGCGTCCTGGCGGTCGATGCCGAACACCGACAGCGGTATGGAACTCTCGAATATGGGGCCGCCGCTGAACAGCAGCACCGCGACGATCTCCTTGCGGCGGCGCCCGGAAAGCTTCCGGGCAGCGGCTTCCGGTGCGGCGGTGGAGTCGTGGCTCATCCTGCTAAGCCCCCCTCGGTGGTCGCGGCTCCTCGGTTGTGTCGCTCCTGCACGTTTCCCCTCGGTCCTGCACGAGTCCCCCGCCGTAGACAGTCAAGATCGAATCTACTGTGTCGCGTCGTGCCGCGGTGGCCAGTTCTCCACCCGGCGCATTGTCGACATGGCAACTTGGCGTGAAGCATTCGATCACGAAGCGTTGCACTACGAGGACGTGCAGGGAAGTGCGCCTCGTGGCAGTGGCCAATCTGCGTAGGGTGCAGGGGGGCCCTGAGACCCTTTCCGTGCAGGTCAAACGGGGCGTGGGGGGTGTTCGGACCACTTGATGCACAGGTGCGGGAAGTTGGCTGAAAACCGATGTGGTTGTGCGCGGAAACCGGTCAGCCGACCGGTGACCCTCCCCCGGTGTGACGTCCGCCTCGGTGCGCGCCCGCGCCCGCACGTGCGGGGCGCCTGTGTGCGTGCGGCGCGCGTTCCTCGGCGAGTACACGCGCCTCGCAGCGCTCCGACTGCCGCAGCAGCACCCGGCACACGGCGGTCACGGCGGCCAGCCCCAGCGCGGTGCCGGCGGTGCCGCCGAGCGAGGCGCCGTACCAAAGGAGTACTACGGGTACGAGGAGGCAGGAGAAGACCGCCCAACGGATGAGATCGGTCGTCCGGTCCTCGGGGGATCCGGGGGGTCCCTCGGAGGTACTACGGGGTACGGGCACGGTGGGGTTTCCTGTCTCCCGGAGGCGGTCGGCGGGGTGGTCGGGGGTGCGGTCGGGCACCGGGTTCAACGCCCGTTCGACCGGTCGGTCACTCGGGTGTAGGGCCCGCGTCAGCGAATCCTGTGCAAACCGCCTGTACGGGGCAGCAACCATTGCGTTACGGGCGCCACCTCGTGCATGCTCCCTGGAACCCCCCACCGGAAGGGCGTCGGGATATGGGCTGAGGAGGCGTGCCGCCGTACCCTTGGGGGTATGGGGTTGGGAAGATGATTCCCGGACAACAGCTCCGCTGCTCCTGTCGCCCTCCCATCACAAGGATCGATTCGCCGAGACAGCCATGGCCGGTCACGAATTCTTCGAACCCGCAGACCGCAAGCGGCCCGTCGCCGACCCAACGGCGGCCGAGCCCCTGGCGGCGGAAGACGCACGCCCCACCTGCGATCCCGCCTTCAAGCACGGCGTGGTCGTCGGCTTCGACGGCTCCACGTCGAGCGAGCGGGCCCTCGCGTACGCCATCGGCATGGCCCACCGCTCCCGCTCGGGTCTGATCATCGTCCACGTCGCCAACCGGCTGCCCACGACCGTGTGGGCGGGCTGCGAGCCCCCGGTCTTCGTCGACGTCCCGGACCACCGCACGGAGGTCCTCGGCCTCGAACTCGCCTGCGCTGAGTACCTGTCGGAGGTGCCGTGGATCCTCGTCGAGCGCGGCGGCGACATCTGCCACGAACTCGAAGAGGTGGGGCGGGAGTACGAGGCGGACGCGATCGTCGTCGGCTCCACGCACGGCATCGTGGGCCGGATCTTCGGCTCCGTCGCGGGGCGGCTCGCGAAGCGCGCGCAGCGTCCCGTGGTCGTCATCCCCTAGTACCCGTAAGCCTTTTGAGGGACGGGTGACTGCTGAGGTCAGGCTTCCGCGCAGGCATAAATCTACCGGCGCGTAGAGGTGTTCGTGCCTTTGTGAAGGGCATATATCGCACACCGCACAACTGCACATGCTCGAAGGGAGCCCCGCCGTGGCCAACGACGTCTCTGCGGGAATCACAGGCACCTCCACGATCGCCGGCCGACTCGCCCTCGCCGTCACCCTGCTGGCCTTCGGCCTCGGGTACGCCGATGTCATCGACGGGGTCACGGCGGCCGACGCCGTCTCCATCGCCCACTACGTCGGCGGAGTCACCCTCTTCGTCGCCGGACTCTTCGCCTTCCGGGACCACGACACCCTGAACGGGACCGGGTTCGTGGCCGTCGGGGCGTTCTGGTTCACCTGGGCCGTGTCCGCAGGCGATCAAGTCTCCGACAACGCGGCCGGGTTGTTCCTGCTGCTGTTCGCGCTCATCGCCCTGTCCCTCACCGTCTCGGGTGGGGACCAACTCACCCAGGGCACCTACGGGTTGTTCCTCGTCGCGCTGGTCCTGCTGGCCGTCGCGCGGCTGTGGGGCCCCGACTCCCTCGCCAAGGTGGGCGGTTGGTTCGCCGTCGCGGCGGGCGCGGTCGCCTGGTACGCCGCGACAGCGGCCCTCGCGCACTGGCCCACCGCCCTGCCCCGCCGTGGACGCGCTGCCGGCCGGGGGGTGACGGCCACCGGCTAACAGGCAGCCGCAGCCGGGGAGTTGGGCGTCCCCGGCACGTATGAACGGACCTCCCGTGAAGGTGGCATCACGGGAGGTCCGTTTTTTGCGCCTAAACCGGCGCCGCTCTCGCGGAGGTGGTTGCTCGCCGCGGGGGTTGCTCAATTATCGCTTCGGTGGGCGGGGGTGAAAGAACTTCTACTCGACCGTCACCGACTTCGCGAGGTTGCGCGGCTTGTCGATGTCTCGGCCCAGGGCCTTCGCCGTGTAGTACGCGAGGAGTTGGAGGGGGATGCCCATCAGGATGGGGTCCAGTTCGTCCTCGTTCTTCGGGACGACGATCGTGCGGTCGGCCTTCTCCTGCTCGCGGTGGGCGACGGCGACGATCCGGCCGCTGCGGGCCTTGATCTCCTCGAGGGCGGCGCGGTTCTTCTCCAGCAGGTCGTCGTCGGGGACGATGGCGACCGTCGGGAGGGCGGGCTCGATGAGCGCGAGGGGCCCGTGCTTCAACTCCGAGGCGGGGTAGGCCTCGGCGTGGATGTAGGAGACCTCCTTGAGCTTCAGGGACGCCTCACGCGCGACGGGGTAGCCGCGGACGCGCCCGATGAACAGCATCGAGCGGGCCTCGGCCAACTCGGCCGCCAGCTTCTCGTACTCGGCCTCGTTGGCCATGATCTCCGCGATCTGGCCCGGGAGTTTGCGCAGCCCCTCGATGATCCGCTTGCCGTCGCGCACCGACAGGTCACGGGTGCGGCCCAGGTGCAGGGCCAGCAGCGCGAACGCCACCGTCGTATTGGTGAAGCACTTGGTGGAGACGACGCAGACCTCGGGGCCTGCGTGCACGTAGATGCCGCCGTCCGCCTCGCGGGCGATCGCCGAGCCGACGACGTTGACGACGCCGAGGACGCGCGCGCCCTTGCGCTTCAGCTCCTGGACGGCCGCGAGGACGTCGTACGTCTCACCGGACTGGGAGACGGCGATGTACAGGGTGTCGGGGTCGACGACGGCGTTGCGGTAGCGGAACTCGGAGGCGGGCTCGGCGTCGGCGGGGATGCGGGCCAGCTCCTCGATCATCTGGGCGCCGATCATGCCCGCGTGGTACGAGGTGCCGCAGCCGAGGATCTTCACGCGCCGGATCTGCCGGGCCTCGCGCGCGTCGAGGTTGAGGCCGCCGAGGTGGACGGTGGAGAAGCGGTCGTCGATCCGGCCGCGCAGGACGCGGTCCACGGCGTCCGCCTGCTCGTGGATCTCCTTGTGCATGTAGGTGTCGTGGCCGCCCATGTCGTAGGAGGCGGCCTCCCACTCGACGGTCGTGGGCTCCGACGTAGTACGGGTCCCCTCCGTGGTGTACGTACGGAAGTCGTCCGCCTTCAGCGTGGCCATCTCACCGTCGTCCAGCGTGACTACCTGACGGGTATGCGCGACCAGCGCGGCGATGTCCGAGGCGACGAACATCTCCTTCTCGCCGATGCCGAGGACGACCGGGGAGCCGTTGCGGGCGACGACGATGCGGTCGGGGAACTCGGCGTGCATGACGGCGATGCCGTACGTGCCCTCGACGAGGCGCAGCGCGTCGCGGACCTTGTCCTCCAGCTTCTCGGCCTGCGAGCGGGCGATCAGGTGGGTGAGGACCTCGGTGTCGGTCTCGGAGAGGAACTCGACGCCGTCCGCCTCCAGCTTGCGCCGCAGGTCGGAGGCGTTGTCGATGATCCCGTTGTGGACGACGGCGACGTTGAGGTCGGCCGAGAGGTGCGGGTGCGCGTTCACGTCGGAAGGGGCGCCGTGGGTGGCCCAGCGGGTGTGCGCGATGCCGGTCGTGCCCTTGAAGCGCGCCGGGACCTTCGCCTCCAGGTCACGGACGCGGCCCTTGGCCTTGACGACCTTCAGGCCGGCCGACTTCGGGGAGGAGACGACGATGCCCGCCGAGTCGTACCCCCGGTACTCCAGACGCTGGAGACCCTCCAGGAGGAGGGGGGCCACATCACGCTTGCCGATGTATCCGACAATTCCGCACATACAGACAAGGTCCTCATGTTCTGGGGCATACCTGAGAGGGACTACCCGTAGACGATGCGGCGCAGCTGCCGGAGCGAGAGCTCCGGCGGGGCGACCGCCCTGTACTTCAGTTCCGCCTCGATCCGCTCGAAGATCTCCGCGTTCACCAGGCCCTGCGCCTGGAGCTCCCGGTGGCGGCGACGGACATAGTGCTCCGTCGTCTCGTCGAAGTAGGCGAGCACGTCCTGGATCACCCGCAGCGCCTCGCCCCGCTGGAGGGGCGTGGACCGCGTCAGATGATCAACGAGTTCGTCGTGCACCCGGTAGATCCTGAGGTAAGCGGACGCCTTTCGCAAGAAACCTGCCCGATTTCGGGCAAGCCCTCGCTGGGGGATTCATAGGGGAACGTTGAAGGTCTCATGGGTCCCTGTTCGGAATTCAGCCATCCGGCGTCTTGCGGCGCGTCGTTCGAAGGGGCGAATTTCAGACCTCATGGACACACCTCGCATGGGCGTACCCGAGCAGCTCGCCGCCCGCATGACCATGGCCGAGCAGCACGAGTACCTGCGCGCCAAGTTCTCCCGCCGGTCGATGATGAGAGGCGGCGCCGTGACCCTCGGCGCCGTCGCCGGCGGAGCCTTCGTGCCGGGCGCCACCGCCCAGGCCGCCCCCCGCACCCCGTCGTACCAGGGAGCTACGGAGAAGGTCGACGGCTCGCTCGTCGCCCCCTTCGGCCGCCACCTCGCCTACGGCAACGACCCCCGCACCGAGATCACCGTCTCCTGGCAGGTCCCGGTCGCCGTCAAGAAGCCGTACATCCGGATCGGCGCCCACCCCTGGGACCTCTCCCGCAAGATCGAGGCCGAGGTCCGCACGCTCTTCACGCCGGCGGGCGTCGGCGCGAGCGGCAACCACACCCAGTACTACCTGCACGCCAAGCTGACCCACCTGCGCCCCGGCAGGACGTACTACTACGGCGTCGGCCACGCCGGCTTCGACCCGGCCGCGCCCCATCTCCTGGGCACCCTGGGCACGTTCACCACCGCGCCCGCCCACAAGGCGCCGTTCACCTTCACCGCGTTCGGCGACGAGGGCGTCAGCTACCACGGCCTCGCCAACAACTCCCTTCTCCTGGGCCAGAATCCGGCCTTCCACCTGCACGCGGGCGACATCGCGTACGCCGACCCGACCGGCGCCGGCCAGTCCGCCGACACCGGCTTCGACTCGCGCGTGTGGGACCAGTTCCTCGCGCAGACCGAGTCGGTCGCCAAGTCCGTTCCGTGGATGCCGGCTTACGGCAACCACGACATGGAGGCCTGGTACTCGCCCAACGGCTACGGCGGCGAGGAGGCCCGCTGGAACCTCCCCGACAACGGCCCCGACAAGAAGAACCTGCCGGGCGTCTACACCTTCACCTACGGCAACACGGCGATCATCTCCCTGGACGCCAACGACATTTCCTTCGAGATCCCCGCCAACCTCGGTATCTCCGGCGGGACTCAGACCAAGTGGCTGGAGGCGCAGCTCAAGAAGTACCGCGCCGCCAAGGACATCGACTTCGTCGTCGTCTTCTTCCACCACTGCGCCTACTGCACCTCCACCGCGCACGCCTCCGAGGGCGGGGTCCGCAAGGAGTGGGTGCCGCTGTTCGAGAAGTACACGGTCGACCTGGTCATCAACGGCCACAACCACCAGTACGAGCGCACCGACGTCATCAAGAAGGGCGCGGTCACCAAGAAGCTCCCGATCGGCGGTACGGCGTACCCCGAGACCGACGGCGTCGTCTACGTCACGGCGGGCGCGGCCGGCCGCAGCCTGTACGCGTTCAGCGCGCCGCTGTCGTACGAGGGCCACGAGAAGGAGGTCGAGTCCGTCGCCTCCTTCGTCAACACCAAGGACGGCAAGGTCGACGAGACGGTCACCTGGTCGCGCGTGCGCTACCTCGACTACTCGTTCCTGCGCGTCGACGTCACCCCGGCCGCCAAGGGCCGTACGGCGACGCTGACCGTGCGCGGCATCGCCGAGACCGGCGCGCAGGTCGACCACTTCACGGTGGCGCGTCGCGCGAAGTGAGCCGTGCGCCCAGAAGGCGGGGCGTACGGGTGAGTTGACGGTGGGCTGTCCTCAACGCTGGTCGAGGGCAGCCGACTTCGCGTTCTGAAGCGTCCTCCGGATCGGCTTCCGGATCGGCTTCCAGATCGGCTTCCGGGCCGTCGTCCGGATCGTCTTCCGGAGCGTCAAAGGCGTTTGAGGACCGCCTGTTTGGCCATCGCGAACTCGTCGTCCGTGAGGACTCCGTCCCGGTGCAGCTCGCCGAGTTCGCGCAGCCGCCGCAGCAGCGCGTCGTGGTCGTCCCCGCCCGCCGCCGGTACGGGAGCCGGCTCGGCGGCCGGTACGGCGGTGACGGGAGCCGCCGCCGGGTGCGGGAGCCGCGCCTGGACCGCCGCCGCGACCAGCGCCATCAGCGGGTCCTTCTTGAACCCCCACAGCTCCACCGCGTTGGGGTCGTACTTCGGCGGCGCCTTCGTGGCCGCGCCCCGGACCGTGAAGCGCAGATGCCCGTTCTCCAGCCCGGCGGCCGGCACCCACTCCACGCCGAGGATGTCGCCGATCGCCAACTGCCGTGCCCCGGCGGCCGACTTGGCGTCCTCGGTCTTCCAGTTCCACTCCAGCCGCACGACGTCCCCGTCGAAGCTCGCGCTGCCGTCCCCGGCGGACACCGAGAGCGGTACGGCGGGACCCGGCAGCAGGAACGCGTCCACCGGGGTGCCCGGCACCTGCTCCAGGAGCAGCGCGTTGCGAACCTCGTCCACCAGGTACTCGGCGACGCCGTACCGGTCGGACTCGACGACGAGCTGATAGGGGTCGTGGGGTTCGGCGAGCCGCCCCGCGGCGGCCAGCAGGAGGGGGTCGGCGCCGTCGCGCAGGCGCAGTCTCAACCGGCCGTTCTTCTTGCCCTGTTCGAAGGAGACACCGGCCAACGCCTGGAGGGGGACAGTGAGTTCACCCAGTTCCTTGCGGAGCGGGCTCACGTTCTTGTCGTGTCCCGGCGTCAGCCTCAGCCGGTCGCCGTCGAAGACCCAGGTGCCGTCCTTCTGGATGATTTCCGCCATGCCATGATTGTCCACCAGAAGGCGGCGGGAGCCCCCGAGGACCGTACTCGGGGGCGCCCGTCGCCGCGATCAGTACCCCGCGACGGGATTCCTCAGGGTGCCGATCAGCTGGAGGGCGCCCGCCGGATCGGCCAGGTCGACCATCTGCCGGTTGTCGCGCAGCTGGAGCCGGTTGAGGCAGGAGCGCGCGAACTCGGGGGCGAACACGTCGTACTGCCGGAATCTGTCGGTGAGTTCGGGGTGCGCCTCCTGGTACGAGCGGGTGGTCTCCGCGACCGTCCGCCAGAACTCGCCCTCGGTGAGGGCGCCTTCGGCGGCGAAGTCGGAGGCGAGGAAGCGGAAGAAGCAGTCGAAGACGTCCGTGAAGAGCGACAGCAGCTTCTTGTCCTCGGGGACCTCGACGGCGATCCGCCGGACCTCGGGCGGCAGCACCGCGTCCGGGTCCATGACGGCGATCTCCTCGGCGATGTCCTTGTAGACGGCCCGCTGCACGACGCCGTCCCTCAGCACCAGGATCGTGTTCTCGCCGTGCGGCATGAACACCAGGTCGTAGGCGTAGAAGCAGTGCAGCAGCGGCGTGTAGTAGGCGTCCAGGTAGCGCCTCAGCCAGGCGGCGGGTGCCAGGCCGGACCGCTCGATCAACTCGGCGGCCAGCGACCGGCCTTCGTGGTCCACATGGATCAACGAGGCCATCGTGGCGAGCTGTTCGCCCTCCTGGAGAGCGGCGACGGGGCTCTCCCGCCAGAGCGCGGCGAGCATCTTGCGGTACGGCGAGAAGCGGTCCGTCGCCGCCTCGTACTCCAGGTGGCGGTAGCCGACGGCGGCGCGCTCCCGGATGATCGACAGGCCGGAGTCCTTCAGCACCGGGTCGTTGTCGATGAGCCCGGCGAGCCAGTCGTTGATGGCCGGGGTCGCCTCCATGTACGCGGCCGAAAGCCCGCGCATGAAACCCATGTTGAGGACCGACAGCGCCGTCTTGACGTAGTGCTTCTCGGGGTGGGAGCTGTTGAAGAAGGTGCGGATCGACTGCTGGGCCAGATACGTGTCGTCGCCCTCGCCGAGCGGTACGAGCGTCCCGCGCGCGACCTCCGCCGCGAACGTCACCGCGAGCTTGTTCCACCACTGCCACGGGTGCACCGGGATGAGGAGGAACTCGGCGGGGTCGTGGCCGAGTTCACGCAGACGCTCGGTGAACCGGTCGACGGTCTTCTCGCCCAACTCCCGCCGTACGAACGACTCGTACTCGATGCCGGCGCCCGCCGTGAACGCGGCGCGCGAGCGGTGCGCGGCGAGCCAGACCAGGCGGACCGGGCTCGCGGTCTCCGGGGCGTACGCGAGGTAGTCGTGGACGCCGAAGCCGAGGCGGCCGTTGTTGGCGACGAAGCAGGGGTGGCCCTCGGTCATGCCGGTCTCGATCGCCTGGAAGCCGGCGTCGATCAACTCGCCCGAGGTGAGCTGGGGTTTGGTGAGCTTGTAGCAGGTGCCGGAGAGGGTGGAGGAGATCTCCTCCAGGTAGACCGGGAGGACCGTGTCGCTCAGGCCGAGGGCGTCCTTCAGCTCGATGAAGAAGTCCAGGGCGGCCAGGGGGAGTTGGGCGCCGTGACGGGTGCGGGTGATCGAGGCGGCGTCGACCTGCCAGTGGTCGAGGGCGCGGCGGACGGCCGTGAAGCGGTACGTGGTCTGGCCGTCGTCGCTGCGGACGAGGTAACCGCCGTCCCGCTCCTCGGGGTTGAGGAGGCGCTCGTGCGCGAACTCGGCGAGGGCCTTGCGGACCAGCAGGCGGTTGGCCTTCTCCCAGCGGTCGGGGGAGAGGTGGGCGACGGAGTCGGCGAGGCTCATGCGGTCACCGCCGCCGGGTGCCTGGCGAGGAACTGTTCGCGGGTGCAGAAACTCAGCAACGCTGTCTTCTCCGGCTTCTGGATCTCGCGTTCGGCGACGAATCCGACGGCTTCGTTCAGGGCGTGGACGGCGGTGTTGGACACGTCCGGCTCGACGACGACCCGCTCGACCGCCGGGTCAGCGAAGAGGTGGGCCATGACGGCGGTGAGGACGGCGCGGGTGAAGCCGCTGCGGGGGGTGTCGGTCGCGGGAGTGAGGAAGTGCATGCCGACGTCGCCCGGCAACGGGTCGTACAGGCCGGTGAGTTCGCGGTGGACGGGGTCGTAGCGCTCCATCACGAAGGCGGGGACGCCGTGTTCCAGGCCGAGGAAGGCTTCCTGGTGTTCGTCGGCCGCCACGGCCATGTAGGCGCGTTCGACGTCTTCCAGTCGCGCGTCCAGCATCATCCAGTAGGCCGCCTTCGGGTGGGTCAGCCAGGAGTGCAGGAGTTCGGAGTCGGTCAGCGGATCGACCGGACGGAAGGTGAAGTTCATACCGCGAACTCCTGGAACGCGATGGTCTTCTCCACCGGGTAGTACTCCCGGCCCAGCAGCTCGGCGATGATGCAGCTGTTGCGGTACGCCCCCATGCCCAGGTCGGGGGAGGTGACGCTGTGCGTGTGCACGCCCGCGTTCTGGAGGAAGACGCCCCGGCCGGTCGTGTCGATCGCGTAGTTGCGGGCGACGTCGAAGTTGCCGTGGGAGTCGTAGACCAGCCGGTCGCGGACCGGCGCGAGGAACTCCGGCTCGGTGTAGGCGTATCCGGTCGCGAGGACCAGGCCCTCGGAGGTCAGCTCGAAGTCCTTGCCCTGCTCCTCCTGGCGGAAGGACAGGGTGTAGCTGCTGCTGCCGCTGTCGTATGTCGCGTTGTTCAGCGAGGAGTTGGTGAGCAGCCGGGTGGGGACGGGGCCGCCGAGGTTCTTGCGGTAGAGCAGGTCGAAGATCTCGTCGATCAGCTCGCCGTCGATGCCCTTGAAGAGGCCCTTCTGCTGGGACGCGAGCCGGTAGCGGGTGGCCTCGGGCAGTGCGCGGAAGTAGTCGACGTACTCCGGGGAGGTCAACTCCAGTGTCAGCTTGGTGTATTCGAGGGGGAAGAAGCGCGGGGAGCGCGTCACCCAGTTCAGCCGGTAGCCGTGGACGTCGATCTCGCTCAGGAGGTCGTAGTAGATCTCGGCGGCGGACTGGCCCGAGCCGACCAGGGTGATCGACTTTTTCTTCACCAGCTCCGAACGGCTCTGCATGTAACGGGAGTTGTGGAGGAAGTCACCGCCGAGGCCCTGCACGGCGGGCGGGTGGTAGGGCTGGGTGCCGGTGCCGAGGACCAGTTTCCGGGCCCGGTAGGTGTCGCCGGCGGTGGTCCTCACGACGTACACCCCGTCGTCGTACGTGACCTCCTCGACCGTCGTCGAGAAGCGCACGCTGCTCAGCCTGTTCGCGGCCCAGCGGCAGTAGTCGTCGTACTCCACCCGCAGCGGATAGAAGTTCTCGCGGATGTAGAACGGGTACAACCGGCCTTTCTCCTTCAGGTAGTTGAGGAAGGAGTAGGGCGAGGTGGGGTCGGCGAGGGTGACCAGGTCCGACAGGAACGGGGTCTGGAGGTGGGCGCCGTCGAGGAACATGCCCGCGTGCCACGTGAAGTCGGGCTTCGACTCCAGGAAGACGCCGTCGAGTTCGGCGATCGGCTCGGTCAGGCAGGCGAGGCCGAGGTTGAAGGGGCCGAGGCCGATCCCGACGAAGTCGTAGGTCTTCTGCCCGGTGTCAGGACGCGCGGTCAAGGGACTCTCCCAGGTACTGCTCGGCGTGGCCGGCGATCAGGTCGAGGACGGCGGCGATGTCGTCCGCCGTGGTCTCGGGGTTGAGCAGGGTGAACTTCAGGTAGTGGCGGTGGCCGACCTTCGTGCCCGCGACGACCGCGGCACCGGACGCGAACAGGGCTTTGCGGGCGTACAGGTTGGCGCGGTCGATCGTCGCGGGGTCGGTGACCGCCGCCGGGATGTAGCGGAACACCAGCGTGGACAGCGACGGCTCGACCACGACGTCGAACCGAGGGTCGGCGGCCAGGAGTTGCCAGCCCTCGACGGCCAAGTCGCAGACCTCGTCGAAGAGTTCGCCGATGCCGTCCGAGCCCATCGTGCGCAGCGTCAGCCACAGCTTGAGCGCGTCGAAGCGGCGGGTCGTCTGGAGGGACTTGTCGACCTGGTTGGGGATGCGCTCCTGCACCATCCGGCGCGGGTTCAAGTACTCGGCGTGGTAGGTCGCGTGGCGCAGCGTCGCCGCGTCGCGGACCAGGACCGCCGATGAACTCACCGGCTGGAAGAAGGACTTGTGGTAGTCGACCGTGACGGAGTCGGCGCGCTCGATGCCGTCGATGCGGTGGCGGTACTTGCGGCTGGCGAGCAGGCCGCAGCCGTACGCCGCGTCCACGTGCAGCCACGTCCCGTACTGGGCGCAGAGTTCGGCGATCTCGGGGAGCGGGTCGATGGAGCCGAAGTCGGT
>NZ_LIRL01000460.1:0-578 GCF_001419795.1 Streptomyces niveiscabiei | reverse complement strand
TGGCCGGCCTCGGAGGCGAAGATCCGCAGCTCGCCGAGGTTCTCGGCCTTGGCCTCCTCGCGGGCCAGCAGCAGCGCCTGGAGGTTGGACTGGGTGCCGCCGGAGGTGAAGACGCCGTCCGCCGACGGGCCGAGGCCGATGCGCTCGGTCGTCCAGTCGATCAGCCTGCGCTCGATCAGGGTGCCGCCCGCCGACTGGTCCCACGTGTCCAGCGAGGAGTTGACCGCGCTCAGCACGGCCTCGCCGAGCAACGCCGGTATGACGACCGGGCAGTTGAGGTGGGCGAGGTAACGCGGGTGGTGGAAGTAGACCGCGTCCCGGAGGTAGACCTCCTCCAGCTCGTCGAGGACCGCCGTCGTGTCGTACAGCGGCCTGTCGAGGTCGATCCGCTCGATGCGGGGGGCGAGGGCGTCGACCGTGACGCCGGTGAACGGGCGGTCGGTGGCGGCGAGTCTGGCGGCCACCCGTGCCACTCCGTCGGTCACGGAGCGGCGGTACTGCTCCGCTGTCGTGTCGTTGAGCAGGTGCGAGCGCATGCGGGGTCCTCCGGGGGAAGGGGACGGCGGCGGCGTGGGGGG
>NZ_LIRL01000046.1 GCF_001419795.1 Streptomyces niveiscabiei | reverse complement strand
GGGCGGACGACCAGGTCAAGGTGCGCGGGTTCCGGATCGAACTCGGCGAGGTGGAGGCCGCGTTCGCGCGGCAGGAGGGCGTCGAGAAGGCTGTCGTGGTGGTTCGGGACGGCCGGCTCGTCGCGTACGCCGTCGGACAGGGCCTGGACGCGGAGGAGTTGCGTCGGCACGCGGCTCGTACGTTGCCCGAGCACATGGTCCCGGCGGCCGTAGTGCCGCTGGAGCGGCTGCCGTTGACCGCGAACGGCAAGGTGGACCGGGCCGCGCTGCCGCAGCCCATGACGGCGGGCGGTCACACAGGCCGGGCGCCGCGTACGCCGCAGGAGGAGATCCTGTGCGGGGTGTTCGCGGAGTTGCTCGGGGTCGCGGTGCATCAAGTCGGCGTGGACGACGGGTTCTTCGACCTCGGCGGTGATTCGCTGCTGGCGATGCGGCTCACGGACCGGGTCCGGGGTGCGTTCGGTACGGCGTTGCCGGTGCGGGCGGTGTTCGAGGCTCCGACGCCAGCGGCCCTAGCCGAGAGGCTGCGGGCGGAGGAGGCGCGCACCGAAGGGCGACCCCAACTCGCCGCGTACGAGAGGGGTTACGCGCCGATCCCGTTGTCGTACGCCCAGCAGCGGCTGTGGTTCCTGAGCCGGCTGGACGCGGGCAACGGGACGTACACCGTGCCGTGGGCGCTGCGGTTGTCGGGCCCGTTGGACCGGGAGGCGTTGCGGGCGGCACTCGGTGACCTGGTGGCGCGGCACGAGTCGCTGCGGACGCTGTACCCCGACTTCCAGGGGACTCCGTACCAACGGATCGTGGACGCCCAAGCCTTGGACCTGGCGATCGTTCCGACAACCGCCGGGGAACTCGCCGCGCGCCTGACCGAGGCTGCCCGAGAGCGATTCGACCTGGCGGCCGAACTCCCTCTCCGCGCAACCCTGTTCGAGCTGGACGCCGAGACGCATGTGCTGTCGCTCGTGGCGCATCACATCACGGTGGACGGCTGGTCGATGGCGCCGCTGATGCGGGACCTGGAGACGGCGTACGCGGCGCGGGTCGCCGACACCGAACCGGGCTTCCCCAAACTGCCGTTCCAGTACGCCGACTTCGCGCAGTGGCAGCGCGAGACGTTGGGGGACGCGTCGGACGCGGAGAGCCTGATGGGGCGTGACATTGCCTTCTGGCGCGAGGCGTTGGCCGGTGCGCCTGCCGAGTTGCCGCTGCCGCTCGACCGTCCGCGCCCTGCCGAGCCGACCGGGCGCGGTGATCGGGCCGGGTTCACGATCGACGCGGACCTGCACGCGGGCCTGACCCGGCTGGCCGCCGAGTCGAAGGCGACCCTGTTCATGGTGGTGCAGGCGGGACTTGCCGCGCTGCTCACGCGGTTCGGTTCGGGGACGGACGTCACGATCGGGACGCCCGTCGCCGGGCGGCCGGACAGCAGGCTGGATGAGTTGGTCGGGTTCTTCGTCAACAGCCTCGCGCTGCGCACGGATACGTCGGGCAACCCCACGTTCCGTGAACTGGTCGGCCGGACACGGGAGTTCGATCTCGCGGCGTACGCGCATCAGGACGTGCCCTTCGACGTGCTGGTGGATGCGCTCGGCACGCGGCGGACGCTGGCCCATCACCCGTTGTTCCAGGTGGTGTTGGCGTTCACGGGGCATGGCGAGCAGACGTCGCTGCGGCTGCCTGGGATCGAGGCGGGCCGCGAGATCGTCGAGACCGGTGCCGCCCGCTTCGATCTGTCGCTCTACCTGAGCGAGCGCCGCGAGCAGGACGGCACCCCGGCGGGGATCGACGGAATCGCCGAGTACAGCACGGACTTGTTCGACGCGGAGACGGGCGGGCGGCTGGCGCGGGCGTTCGTGCGGCTGCTCGGCGCGGTCGTGGCGGATTCCGGGGTGCGGATCGGGGACGTGGACCTGCACGGGGACGACGTACGGCCCGTACGTCAGGTCCGCCAGGAACCGGCGCCGGTCGCACCCGAGACCGGGGCCGCACCGAGCGGTTCTCCGGCGGAGCGGGTACTCGCCGGTCTCTACAGCGAGTTGCTGAAGCTGGACGAAGTCCCCCTGGACGAGGACTTCTTCGCGCTCGGCGGTGACAGCATCGCGGCGATCCGGCTGGTGAGCAGGGCCGCCGAGGCGGGTGTGGTGATCACGGCGCGGGAGGTCTTCAAGCACCAGACGGTACGGGAGTTGGCGGCGGTGGCCCGGGGTCCGGTGACCGTGCGGGCGGACGACGGGACCGGCCTGGTTCCCCTCACGCCGATCATGCGGTGGCTTCTCGAACGGGGTGGCCCTGTAGGGAGGTTCAGCCAGTCGGTGTTGCTGACGGTTCCGGCTGAGGCCCAACTCCCGGATCTCACCGGGGCGCTTCAGGCTCTGCTCGACCATCACGACATGTTGCGGGCCGAGTTCGTGGCCGAGGGGCTGGTTGTGCCGCAGGCGGGTGCGGTGAACGCCGCCGACAGGATCGTCCGGCGCGACGTCTCCGGCATCGACGACTTCCGGTCCGTCGTCGCCGAGGAGTCCGAGCGGGCCGTCGCCCTGCTCGATCCGGCGGGCGGGACGATGCTCCGCGCGGTGTGGTTCGACGCCGGTCCCGGGCGGGACGGGCGGCTGCTGATCGTCGTGCACCATCTCGTCGTCGACGGCGTGTCCTGGCGGGTGATCCTGCCGGACCTCAAGTCGGCGTGGGAGGCGGTCAGGGCCGGGCGGACGGCTCAACTGCCGGTCGTAGGGACGTCGTTCAAACGGTGGGCCGAGATTCTCCGGACCCAGGCGGCAGCGCGGGGCGACGAGGTCGAGCTGTGGCGGGGGGCGGCGGGGACGCCGTTGGGAGCACGGCCAGTCGATCCCGATCAGGACACCGCCGCCACAACTCGGGCCGTGCGGGTGGAGCTTGGGGCGGAGGCGACCGGTCGGCTCATCGGCGGTGGCGGGGTCCAGGACGTGCTGCTCGCCGGGCTGGCGTCGGCTGTCGGTGCGCGGTACGGGTGCTCGGAGGTCGTCGTCGACGTCGAGGGGCACGGGCGGGAGGAAGTGGTTCCCGGGGTCGAACTGTCGCGTACCGTCGGCTGGTTCACCTCGCTCTACCCGGTGCGGATCAGCACGTCAGGTGAGCGGACGCGTGAACTGCCGGACAACGGGCTCGGATACGGCCTGCTGCGTTACCTCAACCCCGACACGGCGGACGAGTTGGCGAAGGTTCCGACGCCGTCGATCGGGTTCAACTACCTGGGCAGGTTCACCACTCCCGGCACGGAGTCGTGGACGTTCGCCCCGGAGTCTTCGTCCCTCGCCAAGGGAACCGATCCCGAACTCGCCGTCGCGCACCCCCTGGAGATCAACGCGGTCGTGCGGGACTCGGACGAAGGGTCGGGGCCGGTCCTGGTGGCGGACTGGTCGTGGCCCGAGGGGGTCCTGACCGAGGCCGAGGTGCGGGCGCTGGCGGAGACCTGGCGCACGGAGGTCACGTCAGCCGTCACCCGAACCACCACCGAGCAGCACCGACCCGATGTGCAGGCCCTCACCCCGTTTTCCGACGATCTGCCCTTCTCCGACGACGAACTCGCCGAACTGGCCGACGGATTGGACGACTGACCGGTGGCTCCCCCCACGACCCCCAAGCCGGCACCGGCCGACGTCCTACCTCTCACCCCGCTCCAGGAGGGCCTTCTCTTCCACGCCCTGTACGAGCACGAGCGGGGTGAACAGGACGTCTACGTCGTCCAGTTGGTGTTCGAGCTGGAAGGCCCGATGGACGCGGACCGCCTGCACGCCTCCGCGCAGGCCCTCCTGGACCGCCACCCCAATCTCCGCGCGGCGTTCAGGCGCCGCCGGGGCGGCGGGCCCGTCCAGGTCGTCCCGCACCGCGCGACCCTCCCCTGGACGGAAACCGACCTCACCACCGCCGCCGACCAGGAAGCGGCCTGGGCCGAACTCCTCGACAAGGACCGCGAAACCGGCTTCGACCCGGCCCAACCACCGCTTCTGCGCTGCACGTTGGCCCGCCTCTCCGACCAGCACCACCGCCTGCTGATCACCCACCACCACATCCTCCTGGACGGCTGGTCGGTCGCGGTCCTGGTCCGCGAGCTCCTCGCCCTCCACCAGGGCATCGAGCTGCCGCCCGTCCCGCCCTACCGGACCTTCCTCCAGTGGCTGAACCGCCAGAACCGCACGGCCGCCGAGGAAGCCTGGCGCGAGGCGCTCTCCGGAGTCACCGAACCGACCCGCCTGGCACCCGAGGCGCCTCCGGGAGCGGGGCAACTCGCCCAGGTGAGGATCGAGTTGTCCTCGGAGACGGGCGCCGCTCTCACCACGGCGGCCCGCCGCCTCGGCGTCACCCTCAACACCCTTGTCCAGTCGGCCTGGGGACTCCTCCTGGGACGGCTGACCGGCCGGGACGACGTCGTGTTCGGTACGACGGTGTCGGGCCGCCCGCCCGAACTCCCGGGCGTGGAAAGCATGGTGGGCCTGTTCATCAACACGGTCCCGACAAGGGTACGGCTGCGCCCGGCGGACTCCCCGGCCCGCCTCCTGCGCGAGGTGCGTGACACCTACGCGACGCTCCTCGACCACCACCACCTGGGCCTCGCGGACATCCAGCGAGCGGCGGGGATACCCGAACTCTTCGACACGCTCCTCGTGTTCGAGAACTACCCGGCGGACCTGGCGACTTCGGGCGAGGGCCTCCACCTCGCCGGTTCGAGTGGCCGTGACGCCACCCACTACCCGGTGACGCTCGTCGCGCTCCCCGGGCCTCGCCCGCGCTTCCGACTCGCCTACCGCCCCGACCTGTTCACGTCCGACTGGGCGCAGGCCACGCTGGCCCGGCTGGTGCGGATCCTCACGGCGATGGCGGCGGAACCGGAGCGGCCCCAGGGGCTCATCTCCCTCGAAGACCGGCCGCGCCGGGCGCAGTTGCCGCCGGCGGCGTCGCGGACCCTCACCGATCTCTGGTCGGCGCAGGTGACGGCGGCTCCCGATGCCGTCGCCGTCGTGGATCGTGGAACCTCTCTGTCGTACCGCGAACTCGACGAGCGAGCCGGGCACTTGGCCCGGGCGCTCGTCGAACTCGGGGCGGGGCCCGAGCGGGTGGTGGGGATCGCGTTGCCGCGTACGGCGGAGTTGGTCGTCGCGGTGCTGGCGGTGCTCAAGTCGGGTGCCGCGTATCTGCCACTGGACCCGGCGTATCCGGCGGAGCGGCTGGCGTACATCGTCGGCGACGCCCAGCCGGTCGTGGTCCTGGCGACAGAGGACGGCACGGCCCGCGCGATGCCCTGTGGAACGCCGACACTCGATCCGGCCCGTGCGGCCGGGCAGAAAACTCGGGTAACCGTTTCCACAACGCCCGCCGCCCCCGACAACCTCGCCTACATCACCTACACCTCCGGCTCCACCGGCCGTCCCAAGGGCGTCCTCGCCACGCACCGCAACGCGGTCGAGTTCGTGGAGTGGACGCACACGGCGTTCGGCCCGGAGCGGCTGGCGGAGGTCCTGTTCTCCACCTCGCTCAACTTCGACGTGTCGGTGTTCGAGATCTTCTCGCCGCTGACCTGCGGCGGCCGGATCGAGATCGTCGAGAACCTGCTCGCCCTGACCGACGGCACATCCCGCGAGGCGGGCCTGATCAGCGGCGTTCCCACGGTCATGGCGAGCGTCCTGGCGGATCGGCCCTCCGTCTCGGCCCACACGGTCGCCCTCGGCGGCGAGCCGATCCCGGCCCGGCTGCGGAAAGACGTAGAGAACGCTTTCCCCGGCGTACTGCTCGTCAACTTCTACGGCCCGACGGAGGCGACGGTCTACGCGACGGCCTGGCGGTCGGACGGCAGCCCGACCGGTGCTCCCGACGCGGGCCTCTCACCGCACGTCCAAGAGCCGCCCATCGGACGCCCGTTGGCCCGTAACCAGGTCCATCTTCTCGACCACGCGCTCCAGTTGGTCCCGAACGGCGCGATCGGTGAGGTGTACGTCGCGGGCGGCGGCCCCGCACGCGGCTACCTGGGCCGTCCGGCGCTGACGGCCGAGCGCTTCGTCGCCGACCCGTTCGGTGAACCCGGCCAACGCCTGTACCGCACCGGCGACTTGGCGGTACGCGAGCCCGACGGCCAGCTGCGTTTTCTGGGCCGCGCCGATCAGCAGGTCAAAGTCCGGGGATTCCGCATCGAGTTGGGCGAGGTCGAGGCCGCGCTGACGACCCACCCGACGGTCGCCGAGGCCGCGGCGACCGTACGGGAGGACGCGCCGGGCGAGAAGCGGCTGGTCGCGTACGTCGTCCCCGGCGGGCCGGTCTCCCCCGACACCCTGCGCGAGCACCTCGCCCGCACCCTCCCGGCCCACATGGTGCCGACCGCGTACGTCACCGTCCCCGCCATCCCCCGTACGGCGAGCGGGAAGTTGGACCGCCGCTCGCTCCCGGCGCCGGACGCGCCCCTCGCGGCGAGGACCGCTCCGCGCACCCTGCGGGAGGAGCGGATCCGGGACATCTTCGCCGAGGTGCTGAGTCTGGACGCGGCCCAAGTCGGCGTCCACGACAGCTTTTTCGACCTGGGCGGGCACTCGCTGCTGGCGCCGCGCCTCACCTCCCGTATCCGGGCGGAGCTCGGTGTCGAACCCTCGCTGCGGTCGCTGTTCGACGCGCCGACGGTCGCCGAGCTGGCCCGGGGGCCGGTGGAAGCGGGCGCCGCGCCGCTCGGCCCGCTGCTGCCGCTGCGGGTACGGGGCGAGCGCGAGCCGCTGTTCTGTCTGCCGCCCGCGTCCGGGCTGGCCTGGGGGTTCGCGGGGCTCGCGCGTCATCTCGCCCCTGGGCGACCGCTGTTCGGGCTTCAGTCGCGGGGGCTCGTCCCCGGCGAGGCTCCGGCCGCTTCGCTGGCCGAGGCGGTCGCCGAGCACACCGCACGCATCCGGGAACGCCAGCCCGAGGGGCCGTACCACCTGCTCGGCTACTCGATGGGCGGGCTCGTCGCGTACAAGGTGGCTGTCGCGCTCCAGGCCGCCGGGGAGAAGGTCGCGCTGCTCGCGGTCCTCGACGCCTTCCCCGGCACGTGGATCCGGCAGGCGCCGCCGGCCGACCGGCCCACGCTGCTGCGGAGCATCCTCACCGTCCTCGGCCGACCGGTTCCCCAAGTCCCGCTCACCGACGAGGTGTTCGCGGAGGCCGTCTGCTGCGTGCCGGACATGGCCGGTGGCCTCACGGACGACGAGCTCGCCGCGCTGGTCGCTGTGACGGCTCAGAACGGGCGCCTGCTCCAGGAGTTCGCGCCCACCAAGTATGACGGCGACCTGCTGGTGTTCACCGCAGCCGAGGACCCGGGCGCCGTGCCCGGCCGGTACGGCGACTGGCGCCCGTACGTCACCGGCCGCGTCGTCGACCACGAAATCCCCTGCGCCCACGGGGAGATGACCCGCCCCGGGGCGCTGGACCGGATCGGCCCCGTACTGGCCGAGCAACTCGCCTAGGAGAAAGCCGATATGACCACCAACCCTTTCGACGACGACTCGATCGAGCACTTCGTGCTGGTGAACGACGAGAACCAGCACTCCCTCTGGCCCGCCTTCGCCGAGGTGCCGGCCGGGTGGACGGTCGTGCACGGCCGGGCGAGCCGGACGTCCTGTCTGGAGTACGTCGAGGAGCACTGGACCGACATGCGTCCGCAGAGCCTGATCGACGCGATGGGACAGTGACCGTGACCAAGCTGATCTGTCTGCCCTACGCCGGTGCCGGTGCCTCCTTCTACCGGCCCTGGTCCGGTGGCGAGTTGGAGATCGTCGCGCCTCAGCTCCCGGGTCGCGAGCGGTTGATCGACGACGAGCCGTACCGGGACGTGCACGCGGCAGTGGACGGGCTGCTGGGCCAACTCGACCTCGACGGCGGCCGGTTCGCGCTCTTCGGGCACAGTCTCGGAGCCGTCCTCGCCTACGAACTAGCCCACCGACTCGTCGAGTTGCCCGGCGTCGAAGTGGCACACCTCTTCGTAAGCGGCTCCCCCGAGCCCGATCTCGGGCGGGAGCGGCGGGCGACCGGGCTGTCCGACGCCGAATTCCTGGACCGGGTCGGCGAGTTCGCCGGGTACCGGCATCCCGCGCTGGAGGACCCGGAGATGCGGGAGCTGCTGCTGCCGACGCTGCGGGCCGACGTCGAGATGCACGAGAACTACGTCCGCAGCACGAGCCTTCCGCTGGACGCGCCGATCACCGTGTTCCGGGGCGTGGACGACGAGTTGGTGAGCCGCGAGGAGGCGGCCTCCTGGTCCAAGGCGACCAGCCGTGACTTCGGCCATGTCGAGGTGCCCGGCGGTCACATGTATCTCACCGATTCGGGGCCGGAGTTGGTGCGCGCGATCGCCGACCGGCTCACGGCCGTTTCGTAGTCAGGGAGTTCGGTATGCGTCTCGACGGCAAGTCGGTGCTGGTGACCGGCGCGGCCCGGGGGTTGGGGCGGGCGATCGCGGTGGCCTGTGCCCGTGAAGGGGCCGATCTGGCTCTGCTGGACATCTGCGGTGATCTGCCCGGGGTGCCGTATCCGCTGGGTACGCGGGGGCAGTTGGAGCATACGGCCGCGCTGTGCGGGGAGTTGGGGGCGGCCGTGGTGACGGTCGAGGCCGATATCCGGGATCTGCTCGCCGTGCGGGAAGCGGTGACGGTCGCCTGTGACCGGTTCGGGCGGATCGATGTCGCCGTCAACAACGCGGGGATCGCGGCGCCTTCGGGGAAGCCGGTGCACGAGATCGACGAGGACGAGTGGGCGCTGATGATCGACGTCGACCTGTCCGGTGCCTGGCGGGTGATCCGCGAGGTGGGCAAGGCGATGAGTGCCCGGCGGTCGGGGAGCATCGTCAACGTCGCTTCCACGGCTGGGCTGGTGGGGTACCGGCACTTCGCCGGGTACGTCGCCGCCAAGCATGCCGTGATCGGGCTCACCAAGGCCGCCGCGCTGGACTACGCGCCGACGAAGGTGCGGGTGAACGCGGTGTGCCCGGGGTCGGTCCGGGACGAACCGCAGGCCGAGGGGCGGATGTTGGCGGAGATCGCGCGGGCGCTGGAGGTGCCGGTGCATGAGCACGAGCGGACGTTCGTGGAGGCGCAGCCGATGAACGCGCTGATCGAGCCGGAGGATGTAGCCGGGGCGGTCGTGTTCCTCGCGTCCGACGAGTCCCGGCAGGTCACCGGTTCCGTACTGACCGTGGACGGCGGGTTCAGCGCCCGCTGAACTGCCGGAGAACATCGAGGAGTTGTTCCGTGTCGTCGTCACTTGCCGCGCGCTGCTGTGCCCTGCGGACCCCGTCGGCCTCTGCCGAACCAGGGTCTCGGGCCTGGGTCGAGGAGCTGCCCGTACCCGCCGATCATCCGGCGGCCGTACGGCGTCGGGGA
>NZ_LIRL01000459.1 GCF_001419795.1 Streptomyces niveiscabiei | reverse complement strand
GTGCGGCCTGTTTGCTGAGGGGGTGGCGGAGTGGGTGGGGTGTTCTGAGTTTTTACTGACGCGTAACTTCCCAGTTCGGCTACTCGTCCGTAACTTGAAGAGTGAACAGCATCCTCGTGATCCGGATCACAGGGCTTAGTGCCGTTGCACCTCCCCCCTTGAGCCGCAAGGAGATCGATCGATGCTGCGCTGGAGACGTCTGTTCAGACCTCTGACTGCACTGTTGCTGGCGGCTGGTGCCGTCACTGTTCCTGTGTCCGCCGCGCATGCGGAGTCTTCGTCCGCTGTCAGCAGTGGGTGGAATGATTACTCGTGCAAGCCATCGGCCGCGCATCCCCGGCCGGTCGTGCTGGTCCATGGGACGCTCGCCAACTCCGTGGACAACTGGCTCGGTCTGGGCCCCTATCTCGTCGGGCGTGACTACTGTGTCTTCGCCCTGGATTACGGCCAGTTGGAGGGTGTGCCGCTGATCCACGGGCTCGGGCCGATCGACAGGTCGGCCGAGCAGTTGGCCGCGTACGTGGACAAGGTGCTGGCGGCGACCGGCGCGGCGAAAGTGGACCTCGTCGGGCACTCCCAGGGCGGGATGATGCCCCGGTACTACCTCAAGTTCCTCGGTGGCGCCGCGAAGGTGAACCAGCTCGTCGCGATCTCGCCCAGCAACCGGGGGACGACGCTCAGCGGGCTGACCAACCTGCTCCCCTACTTCCCCGGGGCCCGCGAGTGGCTCAACCTCAACACGCCGGCGCTTGCGCAGCAGATCGTCGGGTCGGACTTCCTGACGAAGCTGAACGCCGGGGGCGACACGGTTCCGGGCGTCAAGTACACCGTCCTCGCCACGAAGTACGACGAGGTCGTCACCCCGTACCGGTCCCAGTTCCTGACCGGCCCCAACGTCAAGAACATCCTCATCCAGGACCTCTGCCCCCTCGACCTCTCCGAACACGCCCTCATCGGCCTCACGGACCGCATCGCGTTCCACGAGGTCGCGAACGCGCTGGACCCGGCGCGGGCGAAGCCGACGACCTGCGCATCGGTCTTCAGCTGACATGCACCTGACCTTCGAAGGGTCGTCGTCCCCGGGCGGCGGCCCTTCGGGGTTTCCCGGGGTGGGTACGGTCCGGGGCATGGAGAACCAGGAGATCAGGGTGGCTGTCGCCGCCGACGTACCGGCCGTGCGGAGCGTGACGGACGCGGCGTACCGGCCGTACATCGCGCGTATCGGGGTCGTACCCCAGCCGATGGAGGCGGACTACGCGGCGGACGTCGACGCCGGGCGGGTGTTCGTCGTGGGGGAGCCGGTCGTAGGCGTCGTAGTACTCCAGGACCACGACGATCATCTGTTCCTCGACAGCATCGCCGTGCACCCCGACGCCCACGGGCAGGGACTCGGCGGGCGGCTGCTGCGGTTCGTGGACGCGCGGGCCCGGGCGGCGGGGCTCGGGGAGGTACGGCTCTACACCAACGCGCTCATGTGGGAGAACCAGGAGATCTATCCGAGGTACGGGTACGAGGTCGTCGAGCGGCGGGTGGACGGGGTCTACGACCGGGTCCACTACCGCAAGCGCCTCGTGTGATTCACGTCTCCGGCCACCACGTGCGGGCGATGTCCTTGCGGATCTCGGGGCGGGTGGCGGG
>NZ_LIRL01000458.1 GCF_001419795.1 Streptomyces niveiscabiei | reverse complement strand
CAGCCCTGGCCCTGCCCCGCTTTGCCTCCAGCCTCCCCCTTGGCCGCGTCGCCTTCGCCTCACCTCCGGCGAGGCGAAGCCAGTAGGTACCGTTCCCGTGATCGCGGGTCCGTGTGTTCGCTCACCTGCCAGCCCGCCGCCTCCAGCGCCTGGGCGCAGGGTGTGGGTTCGGGGCCGTGTACCGCGACCGCCTCCGGCTGGGGTGTGGCCCGGACCCGGTAGCCGTCGCCGTCCGGCCCGGCGGGGTGTCGGCCTGCCGCTTCGAGGGCCAGTGCGGCGGCGCGGACGAGGTGTGCGCGCTCCCAGGCGCACGGGCGGGTCGTATCGCCGTCAGGGTCGGTCATCCGGCGTAGTTCCAGCAGGCCCTGCCAGGCGCTGTGCACCTCGCGGGCGCGGGCGGGCGTACGCGCGGGGGGCGCCTCCTCCCCGCCGACGCGCGCCGCGAAGACCCCGGTGTCCGGAGGCGGCGCGGGAGCCGTCCGCTGCACGGGCTCCTCCCGCACGCGCTGGCCCGCCGGGGTCAGGAAGTACTCGTGCGGCGGCCGGGGATGCCGGAACGCGAGCCCCCGCTTCACCAGCCCCTCAAGCTGCGCGGCCGTCCCCTTCAGCCGCCCGGTGACCGGCTCGGCGGCGTCGATCACCCGCCGCTGAGCGGCCGTCGGCGGTCGTATCACGTCGTACCTCCTCTCCTGCTCAGAAGGCTACGACGCGGGTCTGACAACCGGGGCGGCCCACGGACGGCTCCGAGCCCTTACTGCCGGTACCCACTGAGGAACCGCCCGATCCTCCCGATCGCCGCCTCCAGGTCGTCCGCGTGCGGCAGGGTCAGGATGCGGAAGTGGTCCGGGGCCGGCCAGTTGAAGCCGGTGCCCTGGACGACCTGGATCTTCTCGCGGAGGAGGAGGTCGAGGACGAATTTCTCGTCGTCGTGGATGGGGTAGACCTTGGGGTCGAGGCGGGGGAAGGCGTAGAGGGAGCCCTTGGGGCGGACGCAGGAGACGCCGGGGATCTCGTTCAACTTGCGCCAGGCCACGTCGCGTTGCTCGTAGAGGCGGCCACCGGGAGCCGTGAGGTCGTTGATCGACTGGCGTCCGCCGAGAGCCGCTTGGATGGCGTACTGCGCGGGCGCGTTCGCGCACAGGCGCATGGAGGCCAGCATCGTCAAGCCCTCAAGATAGTTCTTCGCGTGCTGAGTTGGCCCGGTCACGACCAGCCACCCCGAGCGGAACCCCGCCACGCGGTACGTCTTCGAGAGGCCGCAGAACGTCAGGACGACCAGGTCGGGCGCGAGGGCCGCGGCCGAGTGGTGGACGGCGTCGTCGTAGAGGATCTGGTCGTAGATCTCGTCGGCGAAGACCATCAGGCCATGGCGCCGGGCGAGGTCGAGGATGCCCTCGACGACCTCCTTCGGATACACCGCGCCCGTCGGGTTGTTGGGGTTGATGATCACGACGGCCTTCGTGCGGTCGGTGATCTTCGACGCCATGTCCGCGAGGTCGGGGTTCCAGTCGGACCCCTCGTCGCAGACGTAGTGGACGGCCTTGCCGCCCGCGAGGGTGGTGACGGCGGTCCAGAGGGGGAAGTCCGGCGCGGGGATGAGGATTTCGTCGCCGTCCTCGATGAGCGCCTGGACGGCCATCGAGATGAGCTCGGAGATGCCGTTGCCCAAGTAGACGCTGTCGACGTCGACTTCGAGGCCGAGGTTCTGGTACCGCTGCGCGACGGCGCGGCGCGCGGAGAGGATGCCGCGCGAGTCGGTGTAGCCGTGTGCCTGGGGGAGCATCCGGATCATGTCCTGGACGATCTCCTCGGGCGCCTCGAACCCGAAGAGCGCGGGGTTGCCGGTGTTGAGGCGCAGCACGCTGTGCCCCGCCTCCTCCAGCGCGTTGGCGTGTTCGATCACCGGCCCGCGGATCTCGTAGCAGACCTCGCTGAGCTTGTTCGACTGCCGGAACTCCATGCGTCCCTCCGGGAACTCGTGTTGCTTGGTTTTACCAAGTGGGAGCTTGGAAAGTCCAACAACATGTCTAGACTGCGTCGCATGTCACCTCGCCGAAGCTACGACCAGTACTGTTCCGCCGCTCGCGCGCTCGACGTCGTCGGCGACCGCTGGACTCTGCTGATCGTCCGGGAGCTGCTCGCCGGCCCGCGCCGCTACACCGACCTGCACGCCGACCTCCCCGGCGTCAGCACGGACGTCCTCGCCTCCCGGCTGAAGGACATGGAGCGGGACGGCATCGCGGGCCGCCGCAAGCTCCCCCCGCCCGGCGCGGCGTACGTGTACGAACTCACCCCGCGCGGACGGGAGTTGCTGCCGGTCCTCCAGGCGCTCGGCGCATGGGGCGAGAGCGAGCTGAACGACCGCCGCCCCACCGACGCGGTCCGCGCCCACTGGTTCGCCCTGCCCCTCGCCCGCGCCTTGGAGGGGGATGGTGTCGTCCAAGTGCGGTTGGACGAAGGCGAGTTCCACCTGTACGTCGGTGAGGTGACGGGACCTGTGTACGGCGACGGTGTCGCCCCCGTCGAGGCGGACGCCGGTCTCGTCCTCGACACGTCGACGTGCACGGCCATAGCGCAAGGGGAGTTGAGCCTCCTGGACGCCGTGCGCGCGGGCCGCGTCGAGGTGAGCGGCGAGGGGGCCATCGCGAAGGCGTTGCGGGAGGGATGAGACGCCAAGATGCCCATCTCCCTTGAGAGGTGGGCATCTTGATGAACCGTCACGGAAAGATCAGGCGCCCGGCGGCACCTGCGACGGCCTCCCCGTACCCCGGGTCAGCGCATACCCGCCGATCCCGGCGAGCGCGGCCAGAATGGCACCGACTCCGGTCCACACCCACCGGCTCGACCACCATCCGGACGCCCACCCGTCCTCGGGTTCGAGGCTGAACAGCGTCGCCTTGGAGTCCTCCGCCTTGGTGACCGCGACCCCCGGCACCAGCGGCTCGGACAGCCACCCGTCGACCGCCGCCGCACCCCCGATGTGCTGGGAATCCACGCGGAGTTCGGCGGAGACCGGCAGCCCGAGGTCGGCGGTCTTCACGCCGACGGTGGTCAGACGGACGTAATACGTGCCGGGCAGCGGGTCGTTGGCCCACGGCTCCGACCAGGACCGCACCGTCCGCAGCACGCAGGCGAGTTCGAGGGACTCGGTGCCCTGCGCGGCGGTGTGGGTCTGCGCGCCGTACTGGCACGCCTGGCGGCGGCGCAGACCGTCGTACACGTCGAGCTGCCAGGTCTGGCCCGTGTGGGCCTGGGGGAGCTTCAACGTGGCCTTGACGGTGGGGCGTTGGCCCGCGTCGGCCGGGAACGACCAGTACATGTAGTCACCGGTCGAGCCGCTGGCCGTGGCGGTCTGGCCCTGCTCGATCTCGGCCGCCGTACGGAACGACGTGCCCGCCGAGGTCGGCACCTTGACGTCGCCGGACGGGCTCGGGGAGGGGGAGTCGGCGGCGGCCGGAGCCGCGGCGAGCCCCAGCGTCAGCAGAGCGGCACTCAACAGCCTTACAGCACGCATCAGTTGGTCCTCCACACCGCGACACGCCAGCGCGACAGCCAGCCCCAGAGCACACCCGCCAGGAACCCGACGAGCACCAGCACACCGAGCAGCCACCAGCCGCGGCCGAGGCCGAACGAGGCGACGTCGCTCGCCTGCGACGGCCCGTCCACCACGTCCACCGTCAGCTCCAGCGGCAGACCCGGCGTCGTCTTCACCCCGGCGGCCGGGGAGAAGGAGGTGGTGACCTGGACGCACACCGTCTCGGCGGGAGCGTCGTCCTCGTCGCTGTCCTTCTTCGGGTAGCGAAGTCCCGTGGACAGCACGTCCGTCCGTCCCGTGCCGGACGCCTCGCCGCGCACGATCTCCCGCCCGCTCTGCGTCACCGCCCGCACCAGCAGCCCGTAGTCGGGGTTCACGGCCCGGTCGGCCGACACGCTCACCGAACTCCGCAGCTCCTGGCCCGGCTTGACCTCGACCTTGTACCAGCGCTGCTGCGCGAACTCCGTACGGTCCGTGTACAGACCGGACTTGAGGACCGGCGCGCTCGCACAGGTCGCCCCGCCCGTCGTCGCGACCGGCGTCACCACGGGCGCCGCGGCGCGGTCCACCAACTGGTTGACCTTGTCGGTGAGTTCGGTGGTGTGCTCGACCGACGTGTACGTCCCGCCGGTCGCCTCCGCGATGCAGCTGAGCTGCTGGCGCATCTTCGTGTTGGGCACCAGGCCCAGCGTGTCGATGGTCAGCCCGATGCCCTTGGCCGCGATCTCCCGGGCCACCACGCAGGGGTCGAGCGGCGCGCAGGTGTCCTCGCCGTCGCTGATCAGCACGATCCGCTTCGAACCGGTGCCGCCCTCCAGGTCGTCCGCCGCCGCGAGCAGCGCCGGGCCGATCGGCGTCCAGCCGGTCGGGGAGAGCGTCGCCACCGCCGCCTTTGCCTCGGTGCGGTCCAGCGGGCCGACCTTGTAGAGCTGCGAGGTGTCCTTGCAGCCCGTCTTCTGGTCGTCGCCCGGGTAGTTGGCCCCGAGGGTGCGGATGCCGAGCAGGACGGTCTCCGGGGTCGCGTCGAGCACCTCGTTGAACGCCTGCTTGGCCGCGGCCATCCGCGTCCCGCCGTCCATGTCCTTCGTCCGCATGGAGCCGCTGACGTCGAGCACGAGGTCGACCTTGGGCGAGAGAGCGGTGGTTTCGTCGGCCGCCGCCGCGGTCGGGAACGTGAGCCCGACCGCGAACGAGGCGAGCAGGGCGCAGACTCCCGCCGCCAGCCGTTGTGTTCTGATCATCGACGGATCTTATTGAGCGGGGACGCTCCGCTTCAAAACGGGCCCCGGCAGGGGGCTTTCGGGACAACCCCGGGGAACGTCCGGGGAAACACGGTCAGTTCTTCAACGGGTTGGGCAGCGCCGCCCATTGGTCCCCGCTCACCCCCGGCGACAGCCGCATCAGCGTCAACGCCTTGGTGGGCAGCGGCTGTTCACACAGGGCCGCGAGATCCCCCGTCGGCGGCAGATCGGGCACGGCCGCCTCCAGCGCCTCGGCAAGCGCCGTACGGCTCCCCGCCGTCGCGCCGAGCGCGCCCGCCACCAGCGAGCCGAACAGCTTGCCGCGCAGGGCCGTCACGTCGTCCGTGAGGATGCGCTCGGGGAGGTCCGGGAGTGCGATTCCGTGCCGGGCCAGGCGCGTTGGGCTGACCCTGATGTCCGCGAGGTCCCGGTACACCAGCCGCAGCGGGGTGCCGTCCGCCGACAGGATGACCAGGAGGTTCTGGCCGTGCGCCTCCAACGCCACCCCCAGGTCGAGGAGTTGCAGGCCGACCGTCAGGCAGAGGCGGGCGAGGTCCGCCAACCAGCCCTGCCGGGCGGGGAGTCCGGTGAACGGGAGCGCCGCCACCGGGACGATGCGCTCGCCGGGGGCCGCGTACCGCTGCGGCGACTCGCGCCAGACCGCCGCGAGGTCGGGGGAGTCGGCCGTCGCCGCGCCCGGGGTGCGGGTCACGTGCAGCAGGCCGCCCGTGCGCGCGGCGACCGTCTCCGCGAACGCCGAGAGGGTCGCCGAGGCGAGCACCGAGCCGATCGAGATGTCCCGCACGGAGGACGTCAGGCGCGCGCTGAGTGCCGTCTTCACATGCGGGCCGCCGCCCGGGAGGGCCAGCGTGCGCAGGGACATCAGGGGGTGCGCGGTCAGGCCCGCGTCGGTCGAGGGGTGTGCCGTGCGGCCCGCGCCGGCCGACGCGCGTGCGGCCCGGGCCGCGTCGGTCAGTTGGCGCGCCGTCAGGTCCGCGTCGGCCGTACGCTTCAGGACGTGCCGGGCCTGCCAAGGGTGCACCGGGATCAACAGGCGCGCACCGTCCCGCAGTTCCTCCGGCCACTCGCCCGCCACGAGGCACTCCTCGACCGGCACGGGGACCAGACTCAGCCGTACCTCCGGGCGGTGCTCCGGCCCGTACGCGAGCTGCTCCGCCACTGAGAAGCCCGGCCGGGAACGGCAGTTGGGGTGGTACGGATGACCGTCCACCACCCGCTGCTCCCACTCCCAGTCCGAGACCGGCCAACCCTCGCCGGGCGCCCCCTGGTTCGCCCGGGACAGCGCCAACGACGCCGTGCTGTGCGCGAGTTCGGCCGCGAAGCCCGCCGCGTGCGGAACGCCCAGGTCCGTCATCAGGCGCGCGGGATCGTCGTACCCGGCGCCGTCCAGCCGTACGGCATCGACGTACCCGTCCGTCGCGAACGGGTCCGGGGCTGGGCCGTGCAGGCGGCGGCCGTCCGCGAGACGCAGCACCCCGGCCGCCTCGTGGGCGGCGATCCAGGGGAGGGGCTCGTGGGTGAGGGCACGCCACAGCCGGGTCAGGACGGCGGCGCGCGCACCGGGCAGCTCGGCCGCGTACCGGGGGCCGAGGTCCGGCCGGTGGACGGCCAGTTCGGCCGCGATCGCGGCCTCGGCGGCGGGGGGACGGTGCACGGACGGGCTCCTAGGGGCGAGACGGCTGCGGGGGCGGGACTGCGGGCGATACGGACGGAAGCGTACGGAGGGTGTCATGGCAGGCTGTGCCCACGGCGATACTGATCGCCCCCGCCCGCAGGGACCGCAGAGCCCCCCGCATGGACCGTAGAGAACGAGTGCACCGAGTGACTGCCCACCCCCCGACGCCCGACGCGTATGCCTCGGCGCCGCTGCTGAACTGCCTCCTGCGGGAACTCGCGACCCCGACCCCGGCCCCCGGCGTCCACCGCCTGCCGAGCGGACGACTGCTGAGGGTGAGGGGCGAACGCAGGCCGACAGAACCGGAGTTGACCGGCGGCCCGGCGCTCGCGGAGGACGGCGGCGCACGGCTTGAGGAGGGCGCGGACCTGGAGCCGGGCGGCGGCCCCCACTC
>NZ_LIRL01000457.1 GCF_001419795.1 Streptomyces niveiscabiei | reverse complement strand
GGTCAGGCCCGCTCCCCCGGCCCCCGCGTACTGGCGTGCCGCGCGGGGGCCGGGGGAGCGGGCCTGACCAGCGGCTCCGCCGCGACCTCCGCCGCCGAGACGGCCGTACGCGCCGCGAAGGGATGCGTACGGGGGACGGCGAGCCTCTGCGGATGCCGGGAGAAGACCGGCCCGAGGACGAGGTCCGCCTCCCGCACGGGCAGCAGCACGACGGCCGCGTCCACGACGCCGGAGCGTACCGCCCCGAAGGGGTCGGACAGCGGCAGCTCCACGAGCTCGACGGCGCCCAACTCCCGTACGACACCGGCGAGTTCGGCATCCACCGCGCCCTGGAAGCCGAGCCTCGGCGCGGCGCCGCGCGCGTCCTCGACGGCGGCCACGAGGTCCTCGTACGCCGGACGGGCCCGCGCGAGGAACCGCGCGCCCAGCGGCGTCAGGGCCACCCGGCGGCTCGTACGGCTGACCAGCCGGCCGCCGATCCGGCGCTCCAGCGAGCGCAGGAGCTGGCTGACGCGGGCCTGAGAGACATACAGCCGCTCGCCTGTACGCCCGAAGTGCAGCTCCTCCGCGAGGACCAGGAAGCACTCCAACTCCCGCAGATCGGGGGCGGATCGATAAGTCACGCTCATGGAAGGGTGAGAACTCCGCCGTTGTTCCCGCGGGGGCCCGGCGCGAAAAGTGGAGGCATGTCCTCCCTGGAACCCCGGACCTCCGCCGGCCCCCGCCCTGTCACCGACTCCCGCTCCCCAGCGGCCCCTTGGCCCGGCGTCTTCGCGCTCGCCGCCGCCACGTTCTCCGTCGTCACCACCGAGATGCTCCCCGTCGGCCTCCTCACGTCCCTCGGCGACTCCCTGGGCGTCTCGACGGGTACGGCGGGCCTCGCCGTCACCCTCCCCGGACTGGTCGCGGCCGTCTCCGCGCCCCTCCTCCCGGTCGTCGCCCGCCGCGCGGACCGGCGGCACGTCCTGACCGCCCTGCTGCTCCTCCTCGCCGCCGCCGACCTGCTCTCGGCCCTCGCCCCCGACCTGGCCGTCCTGCTCGCCGCCCGGGCGCTGGTCGGGGTCTGCATCGGCGGGGTGTGGGCGGTCGCGGCGGGCCTCCCGGCGCGGCTGATACCCGAGAGGTACGCCGGACGGGCCACGGCCCTGGTCTTCTCCGGCATCGCCGTCGCCTCGGTGATCGGCGTCCCCGCGGGCACCTTCCTCGGCTCCCTCGCCGACTGGCGCTGGTCCTTCGCGGCGCTCGCGGTGCTGGCGGTCGCCGTGGCGGCGGCCCTGCACATCACCCTCCCCCTCCTTCCGGCGGAGGCACCGGTACGCCTCACGGTCTTCCCCGAACTCCTCAGGGACGCCCGCCTCAGGCGGGGCCTCACCGCCGTAGCCCTCCTGGTGACCGGACACTTCGCGGCGTACACGTACGTCCGTCCCGTACTGGAACGCGTCGACGGCCTCACCGCGAGCGCCGTCGGCGTACTACTCCTGGGGTACGGGGTGACAGGCGTCGTCGGCACCTTCGCGATCGGCGCGCGAGCGAGCGCGAACCCCGGCCGGACCCTCGTCCTCGTCGCGTCGTCCCTGGGTACCACGGTCGCACTACTCGCCCCCGCCGACGCCTCCCTGCCCCTCACCGCCGCCCTCCTCACCCTCTGGGGGCTCCTCTACGGCGGCGTCTCGGTCTCGGCCCAGACCTGGCTGACGTCAGCGGTACCCCACGCGAGGGAAGCGGCGTCGGCCCTGTTCGCGGGGGTCTTCAACTCGGCGATCGCCCTGGGCGCGTTCACGGGAGGCCGCACAGCGGACGCGTACGGCCCGACAGCGGTCCTCTGCCTGGGCGCCGCCCTCGCCCTCCTCGCGGCACCGGTCATCGCGGCGACGCAACGCCGCGATGACCGGCGCCGGGCACGACCGTAAGGCGAGACGCCCCCCCGCCCCAGCGCAGCGCCTACGCGCTCAGCTCCTCCGCCACCAGCTCCGCGATCTGCACCGCGTTCAGCGCAGCGCCCTTGCGCAGGTTGTCGTTGGAGACGAACAGGGCGAGACCGTTCTCCACGGTCTCGTCCCGCCGCACCCGGCCCACGTAGGAGGGGTCCTGCCCGGCGGCCTGGAGCGGCGTGGGGATGTCCGTCACGACGACGCCCGGCGCCGAGGACAGCAGTTCGAGGGCGCGCTCGGGGGTGATCGGCCGCGAGAAGCTCGCGTTGATCTGGAGGGAGTGGCCGGTGAAGACGGGCACCCGGACACACGTACCGGAGACCTTCAGCGCGGGGATCTCCAGGATCTTCCGCGACTCGTTGCGCAGCTTCTTCTCCTCGTCCGTCTCGTTCGCCCCGTCGTCGACGAGGTTCCCGGCGAGGGGGAGGACGTTGAAGGCGATGGGCCGCTTGTAGACGCCGGGTTCGGGGAAGGAGACCGCGCCGCCGTCGTGCGTGAGCTTCTCCGCGTCGTCGACCACCTTCCGTACCTGGTCGGCGAGTTCGGCGACCCCGGAGAGCCCGGAGCCGGACACGGCCTGGTAGGTCGTGGCGACGAGGGTTTCGAGCCCCGCCTCGGCGTGCAGCACCTTCAGCACCGGCATCGCGGCCATGGTCGTGCAGTTGGGGTTGGCGATGATCCCCTTGGGCCGCGCGGCGATCGCGTGCGGGTTGACCTCGGAGACGACGAGCGGCACCTCGGGGTCCATCCGCCACGCGGACGAGTTGTCGATGACGACGGCGCCCTGGGAGGCGACCTTCTCGGCGAGGGCCTTGGAGGTCGACCCGCCCGCGGAGAACAGCACGATGTCCAGCCCGGAGTAGTCGGCGCTCGCCGCGTCCTCCACGGTCACCCCGTCCAGCACGGACCCGGCGGAACGAGCCGACGCGAACAACCGCAGCTCGGTCACCGGGAACGCGCGCTCCGTGAGGATCCTGCGCATGACCGTCCCGACCTGCCCGGTGGCTCCGACGATTCCGACCCTCACGGCGACTCCCTGTAGCTGTACCTGATGTGTCTGCGGCGTTTCCATCATGCGGCCCACCCCGGTCCACCTGTCCAATTCTTTGCCGACGACACCAGGACCGGCCACGCGGGAGGGCTCCAGAACTCCGGCCGTACCCGTTTTGAGCTGGAGATATTCGCCCCCAGCCCCTTACCCGCCGCAATCCGTTCCGCACCGGCCCCCGAATGTGACCTACACCCCACGAACGTTTCGCCCCCGTCGCGCGTCGTAGAGGAAACGCCGACGGGGAGGGGTGTCCGTGCTGCGCAGAACGACGCGCCGCGACCGGAAGGGGGAGGACCCCCTGGACGCGGCCCAGGAACGCCGGGTCCGCGCGATCCTCGCCCTCGGCGGGGTGCCGCAGACGGACCTGCCGGACGGGGTGCAGCAGGTCCGCCTCCGGCTCCTGGAACGCGCGGCGAAGGGGTACGAGGCCCCGCGCGACGTCTCCGCGTGGGCGGCGGTCGTCGCCTCCAACCTGGCGATGGACTGGCACCGCGCGCGGCGCCGCCAGGACCGCCTGGGCGAACGCCTGGCCTCGCTGCGCCAGTCGGCCCAGCCGTCCGGCGAGGAGACGAGCGTGCTGTCCCTGGCGGTCGCCCGGGGCCTGGACCAACTCCCGGACCCCCAGCGCCAGGTGGTGATCCTCCGCTTCTACGCCGACCTCCCCGTCGCGTCGATCGCGGACCAACTCGGCGTTCCCGAGGGCACGGTGAAGAGCCGCCTGCACACAGCGGTCAAGGCCCTGCGGGCCCGGCTGCACGAGGACGAGGTGGTGTGAGATGGCGGAGCAAGACGACGTGTACGAGGACGACGCCGCCCTCCTGGCCGCGATCACCGGCGCATCGGCCCCGGATACCCCCGAACTGCGCGCGGCACGCGAGGACATCGCCGTACTCCGTACCCACCTCGCGCTGATCGCGCGGGAGTTGGACCCGCCCGCACCGGTCGTCCAGCTCGCCCCGCAGCGGAACCGGCGGCTCAGGGTCGCGCTGGTCGGTGTCGCGGCGGCGGGTGCCCTGACCCTGTTCGGCGGAGGGCTCGCGCTTCTCGGCGCGAACGGGAACTCCGCGGCGGACAAAGCGACTTCCTCGGCGGCGGACGAAGGGGCGAGGGCGGGCTCCCGGCCCGGCCCCGCGTACCTGGCGTGCGCCGCGACGGTCGTCACGGGCACCGTCACCGCCGTGGAGGGAACCGAGGTCACGCTCAAGGTGACGCGCGCCTACAAGCCGACGCCGGGCCCGACCGCCGTCACCTTCACGACAGACACCCCCCTCACCCGGGGCACCCCCGTCCTGGCCGTCCTCTCCCCGGGCTCCACGACGCCCGACGACCTCTTCGTCGGAAACCAGGAGATCGCCGCCGAACTCCCCACCCTCACCCGGGCGTTGCGGGAGTCCGGCTCCTGCCTGCCCTGACCGCACGGGAAAGGGCGGGCGCCCCCCGGCACCCGCCCTCTCTCCCATGGGTTACTGCTCAGCCGTGGCTGTCCTGGCCGTCCCAGACCCAGCTGCCGGTGTAGTCGCCGGGGCCCTTCGGCTTCGGCGGCGTCTGCTTCGTGACGACGGGCAGGTCGAGGTCGTCGGCCGCGGTGACGCGCTGGCTCTGCGCGGACGCGCCGTGCTGGACGGTGAGGGCCAGCGGGAGCGCGAAAGCCGCGGCGGCGGCCAGGGCGGTCACGGAGATACGGACGGCTCGACCGGTGATTCGTGTCATTCTCTGCCTCTGCAATTCATCGTTCCGGTGGATGGTCGGCGAGGTGCCGGCGCCTCCGGGCGGCGAGCGTGTGCCTGACACGATCATTGCCGGACAGCCTTGCCACTGTCATGTCCATTCGCTGGCCTCAGGAGGCCATGGCAGTCTCATGCCAGTCAGGTCACGCATGGACCACACATGGATCACCCGTGATCACGCGACCCGCCCGCCCCGCGGTTCCCCGTACAGATAACGGTCCGGACGGCAGTCGCCCAGCTCCCAGTCCGGCAGCAGGCCCGGCACGCGCAGCCAGTCCGCCCAGCCGTCCCGCGCCCGGTCCAGCGCCTCGTCCAGGCTGCCCGCCTCCACGAACGTCATCCCGACCAGCCGCCGCCCCCACCGCGCGAGCGACACATGGGCGATGCCCGGCTGCGGGGCGGTTCTCGTGGTCTCGGCCACGGCGTGCAGCCGCTGGTCGCTGGGCATAGCGACGGGCGCCGACGGGAGGAGAACGACCTTGACTGCGTACACGGGGCGACCTTAGGCACCGGAAGCACGCAGATCGGTACGAGAACGCTGTCAGCCCCCGGTCATGGCAGGGAGCGGCCAGCAACCAAAAGACGCTTCACAGCCAACCCCGCCGTACTGCCTCCGCCCCCGCCTGGAACCGGCTCTGTACCCCCAACCGCCGTTGCAGATCAGCCGTGTTGCGCCGCACCGTCCGCAGCGAGACGCCCATCTTGCGGGCGATGCCCTCGTCCGTCAGGCCCGCCGCCAGCATCTTCAGCAGGGCGGCCTCGCGGTCCGTGGGGGCGTCCGGGGGTGCGTCCTGGGGGGCCGAGCCCAGGGGGACCGCGTTCTCCCAGACCATGTCGAACAGTTCCTCCAGCGCCCGCACCATCCCCGGGTAGCGGATCAGGAGGGCGCCCTTGCGGCTGTCGTCGATGTCGATGGGGATCACGGCGGTCGTGTGGTCGGAGAGGATCATCCGCATCGGCAGGGCCGGAACCGTACGGGTCTCGCCGCCGCGCGAGGCGAGCCAGTTCGCGTACTCCACGGTCGGCTGGTCGTTGCGGACGCTGTCCAGGTACACCGTCCGCATCCGCACACCCCGGCTCAGGTGCTGCTCGTCCAACGGCCGCCCGGCCTCCAGCGCCGCCGCGCTCAGCGCGCCGCCCGGCACGAAGGTCCGGACGTCGATACGTGCCTGATGAGCCAACTCCATCAGCCGCACCCGCACCGCGTCGACGCCCTCAAGACGCTCCACCCCGCTGTCCACGCGGTGCGCCGCCATGTTCGCGTAGTCCGAGGTCAGCGCGGCCAGCGCGGCGCGTTCCTGGGACAGCCGGGCGCGCTGCTCGTCCAGCTCGGCCTCCCTGCGCTGGAGCAGCGGCGAGAGGACGATTTCCGGACTCACGGGAACGAACTGGTGGCCCGCGGCCTCGTGCAGCAGGGAGAGTTGGGTCAGCCGGTCGAGCGCTGCGCGTACGTCCGCCTCCGCGAGACCCGTCTCGCGGGCGATGTCCTCCAGGGTCCAGGAGGGGTGCAGCAGCAAAGACCGGTAGACGTCGTGGGTCGACTGGTCGATGCCGATGGTCTCCAGCATGGTTCCCCCTGCGAAGGCCGTCGCGCGGCCGAGATCTGTCGTTGGCATGTGACTGGGGCTGACGGTATCCGATCCCTCTTTTCGCCGTATCCGCGTTCGATTCACCCGGCGTGACCTCTTGGCATCTCCCGGCCATGGCCGCGTGGTGCCACAACCGAACCCCCCTCCCACGCGTACACCCGGCCTAATCTCGTGATCGCCGGGTGGTGCTCCCTCGGGGGAGGGCATCACCCGGCACACCGGACACCGGCCGGCGCCGTCACGGGGGTGGGCGTCGGCCGGAAAGCGGAAAGGGTGGGAGCTCTTGGGGGAGCGCCCACCCTTTCACTTACGGCGAGGCGGGTGGCTTTTGTCTTTTAGGGGCGCGGGGCTGTGTTGAATTTGCGGCTACCGCCGCGTGGGCGCGACAAGCCACGAAGCACCCGCAGCCGACACACAGCCCCCCTTGCCACCCCATTAGTCGCTAACCCACGACCTTCTCGATGACGACGGTCCCAACCCCCGCCGCGGTCCCCCGAGCGTTCACCAACCGCACCTCGCCGAAGAACTCGCGTCCCTCGGGCCCGGCGGCCTTCACGAGGACGTTGCCGGAGATGGTCGCGGTGCCACCGCTCGGGATGGACACGGCGGCCCCGGAGTCCACGGAGACGGACCCGAGCGCGGACGAGAAGTACACGTCCTTGTACTGGAACGTGGTGGTCCCGGCGGGCACGCTGTACCCGTCGACGACGATCGTGTACGTCCCGGCGGCGGGCGAGACGAGGCTCACCGACTCCTCGGAGTCCCCGTCGGCGGACTTGCCGACCTCGACACCGTCCCGGTAGACGACCAGGTCGAGATCCGCAGCCGCGTCGGACACGCCCCCGATGGACACGTCGAACCGCTCGACTCCGGCCGGAACCACGACAGTCGACGTCTGCGAAGCACCGTGCGCGATGGTCGGCGTGGCCAGCTTCGCGGACCCCAGCGACCCGCCCTCCAGCTTCGCGTTCAGCGGCGCGAAGTTGTTGGTGACGGCCCACTCGGCGGCGACCGGCGTCCCGACGCGAGCCTCGGGCACCGTACGCACGGCCGGCGAGAACTCCGTACCCAGCACCGACACATCGAGCGTGTACGGGTTGTCGAGGTAGGGCGAGGTACGACGCGACTCGACCTCGATCTCCCAGACCCCCGGCGTCGGGTTCGCGTAAGTCCGCAGATCCGGGCGGCAGTTGTTGGGCACGTCGGGGTTGTTGTAGTCGTTGTAGCAGTAGACGGTGGCCCCGTCCTCCATCAACACCCCGTACGGGTGCAGGGAGATGAACCGCGTCTGGCTCTTGTCCTTCAGCCCGCCGAGCGCGACCTCAAGGGTCTTGGCGCCCTGCGGCACGGTCACGAAGTACGAGTGACTCGAAT
This sequence comes from Streptomyces niveiscabiei, assembly GCF_001419795.1. Lineage (GTDB taxonomy): Bacteria > Actinomycetota > Actinomycetes > Streptomycetales > Streptomycetaceae > Streptomyces > Streptomyces niveiscabiei. Next base: position 6,801 of record NZ_LIRL01000457.1, on the reverse strand, counting down.
TCCGCTGCACCGTGGCCGACTTGGAGAACGAGTACGAGGGAGCCGCGAGCGCCTTGGACACGACGACGGTGGAGAGGATCCGCTGATCCACGCCGACGGTCGCCTTGTCGTCGAGCTCGACGATCGCGCTGTGCACCCCGGCCGACTTGGCCTGGGCCCGCACCTTGACGGTGACCGGCGTGTTCAGCGGCAGGCTGACGGTCTTCCCGCCGAGCACCTTGAACGTACCGTCGTTGGTCCGCAGCGACACACTGTGCTTGACGGCCTTGGCGGGCCCGGAGGTCCGCGTCACGACGACGTCGTACGTCCGCTTCTCCCCGACCTTCAGACCGCCCTCGCGGTCATAGATCCCGGTACCGAAACCGGGCTCCTTCAGCGAGCCCGAAAGGGCCGTGCTGACCGGCGCCTTGACCGTGTAGTCGTGCGCGGTCGCACCCTTCTTGATCGCGTCCCACGCCTGCACGATCCGGATCAGCCCGGACCCCTGCACGTGCGCCGGAACGCCCTTGATCTCACGAGCCGTGCTGGTCAAGGCGGTGCGCAGCGTCAGCGGCGACAGGGCGATCTTCCGCTGCTTGGCGGCGGACAGCAACAGCGCGCTCGCCCCGGCGGCTTGGGGCGACGCCATCGACGTACCCTGCAACATCGCGTACCCGGGCGGCAGTTGGTACCCGGCCTCGGCGACCGGCGCACCCGGCGACCACGTCTGCATCGTGTTGACGGCCGCGCCCGGCGCGACGAGCGTCGGCACGAACCCGCCGTCCTCACGCGGACCGGCGGAGGAGAACGGCAGCATCGCGTACTTCTTGGTCACCTGGGACCCGTAGTTGGACGCCCAGGTCTCCTTGGAGATGGACGCCCCGACGCTGATGACCTTGTCGGCGAGGCCGGGGTCACCGATCGTGTTGGTGCCGGGGCCCTCGTTGCCGGCGGCGATGACGAGCTGCACGCCGTACTGGTCGATGAGGCGCGTGTAGAGTTGGGCGCGCGCGTTGTTGCCGTCGTTCAGCGGGGGCAGGCCGCCGATCGACATGTTCACGATGTCGACGCCGCGCTTGGTGACGAGGTCGATCATGCCCTCGGTGAGGGCGACGTTCGTGCAGCCGCCGGTCCACGTGCAGGCCCGCGAGGACACGATCTTCGCGCCCGGCGCGGCGCCGTTCATCCGGCCGCCGAACAGGGAGTTGGCGGCGGTGATCCCGGCGACGTGCGTGCCGTGGCGGGACTCGACGACGCCGATGCTGACGTAGTCGGACTTGTCGCCGGCGCCGTTGAAGACGACGTCCTTGCGGATCTCGACGACGAACGGGATGCGCTCGGCGATCGCGGTCTTCGGGTCGTCGACACCGAAGTACCCGATCTGGAAACCGTCCTTGTACGGCTTCAGCGGCGTCTCGTCCGTGAAGTCGCCGTCGTTGTCGAGGTCGACGCGGACGGTACCGGCGGCGGCGTCGTACAGCACGCCCCACACGTCGGTCTTGTCGCCGTCGCGGTTCAAGTCCCCTGCCATGTCGCCGCCGTTGGTGGCGGACTCGGCGAAGGTCTGGAACCGGAAGCTTCCGGCGGGCGCCTTCCAGGAACGGCCGGCGGCGGTGAACTCGGGCCCGGACACAGCGGAGTTCATCCGCAGCCAGGTCCCGTCGCGGTCGACCACGGGGTCGGTCGCGGTGACCCAGTCGACGATCTTCCGCTCACCGGTCGTGGTCTTCTGGAGCGCCGGGTGGCCGAGGTCGACGCCGGAGTCCAGGACGCCGATGGTGACGCCGCGGCCGTCGTACGTGGGGTGGTCCTCGACGAAGGACACCGCGCCCGTCTCGAAGGACGGGTTGTACGGGTTGACGGCGGGCGTCTTCTTGCCGGGGGCGGGGTAACTCCCGCTCTTGGAGGCCTCTTTGGAGCCGCTCGGCGTCGGGTCGTCGAGGGCGATCTCCTGGCGGAGGTCGATCGCCTGCACGGACGTCAGCTTCGACGCGGCGGCGATGGCCGCATCGGCCTTGCCGGTGGGGACAGTTGCGCGGACGTACCCCAGCGCGTCGTCCTTGCGGCCGACGAACCCGCCGTCCAGACCGTCGAGTTGCTTCGCGACCTGCGCGGTCCCGCCCGGCGTGGTCGCGACCATCATCGTGACGGTCTTGTCGCCCTCCGCCTTCGCGTCCGTCAGCGCCGCCGCGTCGTCCTGGCCGAGCTTGTCGCCGCCCGCGGACTTGGGGGCCACGGTGGAGTGCTGGTCGCCGGCGAACGCCAGCGGCACGGGACCTGCGGCCGACAGCGCGGCCACGAGCCCCGCTGCGACGGCTATTCGGACCGTCCGTCTGTGGGGGGTGTGGATCATGGGCATCCCTAGCTCAAGTCAGAAGTGATCCCGGATGATCGCCCAGCTTTACTTACTGGACGGTTATTTGGGGAGAGTTGGCCGGGAGGTGGTGGATGTATGGGGAAAACCCGCGATGGACTTTGGTGAGCAGGCGCCTATTTCAGGACAAAGAGACTCTTGCTACGAGGGAGCTGTGACCACCCTGTGAGAAGAACCCGAAGGACGGCCGCGTACGCGGTGATCGTCGAGAACGACCGCATCCTCCTGACCCGCTTCCGCGAACCCGGCGGCACCGGCGTGTGGATCATGCCCGGCGGGGGAGTGGAACACGGCGAGGACCCGTACGACGCGGTGGCCCGCGAACTGGACGAGGAGACCGGGTACGAGGTGGAGGTGACCGCCCTCCTGGGCGTCGTCTCCCGCCGCCTCCCGCTCCCGCGCCGGGGCCTGCGCCTCCCCGCCGACCACCACGGCATGGCCCTGGTCTACGAAGCGAAGGTCACCGGCGGCGAGTTGCGCTCCGAACAGGACGGCTCGACGGACCTCGCGGCCTGGCACGACCTCGACACCCTGCCGGACCTCCGGAAGGGCGACATGGTCGACAAGTGCGTACGCCTCTGGCGCGAACGCCCGGCGACCGGGCACCTTGGCTGAAAGCCGCTCAACCCCCCGGAACAGGGACAACTCCCCCTGATCCAAGGGCGTCCCTCCCCCTGACCGCATGATCACGAGCAGGGGGAAACCCATGAAGACACTCCGTACGACGGTGCTGGCGGCCACGGCCCTCACGGCGACGGCCGCCCTCGCCGCACCGGCGCTGGCCGCAGCGCCGACGTCGCACGAGCCGACCAGGAAGGCCGTCGAGGGCCTCGTCCAGGAGGGCGTACCCGGCGTCACGCTGACCGCGCGGCAGCACGGCGCCACCTGGTCCACGACGGCCGGAGTCGGCAACCTCCGTACCGGCAAGCCGCGTTCGACCGGCGACCACTACCGCGTCGGCAGCATCACCAAGACCTTCGTCGCGACCGTCCTGCTCCAACTGGAGGCCGAGGGCAGGCTGTCGCTCGACGACACGGTCGAGAAGTGGCTGCCGGGGGTCGTGCACGGGAACGGCCACGACGGCAGCCGTATCACGCTGCGCCAACTCCTCAACCACACCAGCGGAATCTACAACTACACGGAGGACAGGCAGCTCCAGCTCGACTACTTCCTGAAGGACGGGTTCTACAAGAACCGCTTCACGCCCCGCTCGCCGTCCTATGCCGTGGATATCGCCATGTCCCACGCGCCGAACTTCGAACCCGGCACCGACTGGAAGTACTCCAACACGAATTACGTCCTGGCGGGAATGGTCATCGAAAAGGCGACCGGCCGCCCCTACGGCCAGGAAGTCCGCACCCGCATCCTCAACCCCCTCCACCTCAAGGAGACTTCGGTCCCCGGCAACTCCGTCACCCTGCCGCGCCCGGCCTCCCGCGCGTACGGCAAGCTCGCGGAGACCGCCGATGGACCGACGTACGACGTCACCGAACTCAACCCCTCCCTCGCGGGCGCGGCGGGCGAGATGATCTCCACCTCCGCCGACCTGACCCGCTTCTACAGCGCCCTCCTCCAGGGCAAGATCCTGCCCCCGGCCCAGCTCAAGGAGATGAAGACGGTCAACTCCACCTCCGGCTACGGCCTCGGCATCGCGGAGGCCACCCTCTCCTGCGGCGTCACCGTCTGGGGCCACGACGGCGGCATCCACGGCTCCAGCTCCGTCGCCCTCACGACAGCGGACGGCAAGCACTCGGTCGCCTTCAACCTGAACGCGGACTGGACGGGCGACGTCGTGCCGGTCATCGAAGCGGAATTCTGCGGAAACCCCGCACCGGGCGCAAGCCGTTCGAGTGAATCCGACCTCGCCGTCATCCAGGATCTCGCGAAATAAAACATCCAGTTCATCCGCCGGAAATATCCGTACCGCCTGATATCGGCTAACCCGCACCAACACGGGGATGGCTTGATACATGTGCAAGGCGGGTGAGCGCGAATGCTCCGTGTGCTGTCTGTCTACGAGGGTTTCTTCTCCGGGGGAGCCCGGATCGTCCACAGCGACGTGGTGCTGGGCCTGAGCGAAGGGGGCCAGCACCACCGGGTCCTCAGCATGCATTCCGAGGTCCACCGCGAGGCGACCCGGCAGCGCATGGAGAACGACACGTGCTATCGCCGGCTGACGGCTGCGGGGGTGCCGGTGAGCGCGCTCGGGCGGGTGTTCTCCGGCGGTGTTCAAGCCACCTTCACCGGCGCGGAGTTGGCCGATACGGCGCGGGCGATGGCCGAAGCGGACGTCATCCTCTCCCTGAAGGAACAGCCGCTGGCCCTCCTGAACCAAGCCGGCCTCCCCCGCCGCCCCGTCGTCGTCGGCCTGCACCGCTCCGACCCCGAGAACCAGTCTCTGGATCAGTTGCTGACCGGCATCGCCGACGGCAAGGTCGCGGCGGCGGTCTGCTGCGCGGAGTCGACCCGCGCGGCGTACGAGGCCGCCGGGGTGCCGGCTGACCTGCTGGCGGTGATCCCCAACGGCGTCGACCTCATCCGCTTCCGCCCCGACGCGGCTCGGCGGCTGTCCGTCCGCACGGAACTGGGCATCTCCGAGTCGGCCCCCGTCGTCATCTTCGCCGCCCGCTACGACGGCATGAAGAACGTCCCGCTGTTCCTGCGGGCGGCGGCGGAATGGCTGTCCAGGGAGCCCCAGGGGCACGTCCTGATGTGCGGGGCCGGAATGAGCGCCGAGAACGCCGGGCTCCTTGCGGACATGGCCGCTGCGGGCCTCGGCGGCGCCGGGGTCCACCTGCTCGGCGTGCGCCGCGACATGGAGATGCTGTACGCCGCCTCGGACGTCGTGGCGCTCACCTCCGCGTGGGGCGAGGCCGCGCCCCTCTGCCTCATCGAAGGCATGATGTGCGGCGCGGTCCCGGTCACCACGGACGTCGGCGACAGCGCGTCCATCGTCGCGGGCCACGGCCTGGTGACCCCCTTCGACCCCGACGCGATCGCCTCCGCCTGGTCAGAGGCGGTCGCGGCGAGAGCAGAGCTGGGCTCCGCCCTCGCCGGGAGCCGTGAGCGGTTCAGCAGGACACGGATGATCGCGTCGTACGCGGCACTGCTGGACCGGGTGAGCGGTCGGGCTACGCGGAGGTCTCGCGCAGGTGCGTGAGGAAGGGGGACCAGGAGGCGGGGGAGAGGAGGAGGGCGGAGCCGTGGGGGCGCTTGGAGTCGCGAACGCCGATGTTGGGGTGCAAGGCGGCGACTTCAACGCAGTTCTGACCCGTGCCGTCGCTGTAGGAAGACTTGAACCAGGCGGACTCGGGGGCGAGTTCGGGTGCTGTGTAGCGCGCGTACATGAGTTAGAGCTCTCGTTCCATTCGGTGAAGAAAACCGGGAGTGTCCTCGGGAGGTAGCGCCGATGCTGTCATGGCGTCGAACCGGCGGAGGAACCGGTCGACTTCACGTCGCTTGTCCGAGGTGTGCGTGGCACCCCAGGCACTGTCGATCTGCACCCTGGCCGGAAGGTTGTCGCCGAGGTCGAGGATTGCGAAGTCGTTGGTCGAGCGGTACCCCGACCGGAACGGCAGTACCTGAACGGTGACATGGTCCCAGCCTGACACCTCCTCGATCTTCTCGTACTGCTCACGCATCACATTGGCACCCCCTACCGGGTACCTCAGTGCGGCTTCGCCGAGGATCACGCGAAGCTTCACCGGGTCCTCCCGGGTGAGGACTTCCTGCCGCCGCATCCGCAACTCCACGTTGGTGCGGATGAACTCCGAGGTGTGCTCCTCGACCGGCTTGTGGGATTCGAGAAGCGCCAGCGCGTAGCGCTCGGTCTGGAGGAGTCCGTACACCAGGGACGGGTGGTACGCCCGCATGCTGCGCGCCTCCGGCTCCAGTCCCACGAAGGCCGGCATTCCCGTAGGCATCAGTCCCCGGAACTGCGTCAGCCAATCCTGTTGGTTCGTCTCCTTGTTGAGGCCGATCAGCGCGTCGATGACATAGGGATCGGTGACCCCGTACTTCTCCAACAGCCTGCGCAGATCACCGACGTTACGGAAGTTCAGCTCACCCGCCTCGATGCGCAGGAGCGACGCTTCAGAGAGCTTCAGCCCGGAGACCGCCTGCTTCCGCGTGAACCCACCACCCCGCTCTCCGAGTCCGCAGCCCTCCCTCAAAGCCCGTAGCTGTAGTCCGAGTTCGAGCCTCTGACCTGTGCGTCCGCGCTTGGCAGCCATGTGCACCTCTCTGTGCCTATGTGCGTACGGCCGGTGTCCGTGTGCAGAGTCTGGCACCCGCTGTGCGAGCCCCGCAGCTACTTGTGCAGATCGAGGCATATTCCACTTCTAGCTTCACTGAAATTTCTGCGGAGTTTCGATTGCAGCTCGAATAGAGGTCCCGCCACCGTGGACTCACAGCCGCACTCGACCGGAACGGACCCCACATGACCACCC
>NZ_LIRL01000456.1 GCF_001419795.1 Streptomyces niveiscabiei | reverse complement strand
CCCCTCCCCCGGCACCCTCACCGACCCCGACGGCAAGGACATCTCCCAGGGCGACACCGACTCCGACCGGCACCGCCGCGCCGCCGAACTCGACGCGCTCAGGCCCACCGCCCCACCGCTCGTCGGCGTCGGCTTCGACGTCCAGCCGCAGCACGTCTACTACGCCTCGTTCATGCTGCGCAACGCCCAGTACGACTTCGCCGACCGCGCCCGGAAACTGGTCGGCGCGCTGGACGGGTACGAGCACGCCGTGGGCTGCGGCACCGGCCCAGAAGCGTTCGCGAAAGCGTACGCCGAGGTCGCCGGCCTCTTCCTCGACGTATGGAACAGGACGACGGAGGGCGTCGGCGGCGCGGCCGTCGGGCTCACGGTCACCGCGAACAACTACACGGCGGCCGACCACGCCACGAACGTCCTCGTCCCGGCCGTACCCCAGACCCGGAACCCGCCCGACGTCCTGAAGAACTCCGGTACGAGCGGTCCCGTCGCCCAACTCGGCTGGGGCGCCGCCGACGGCGACGACAGCTGGGGCGACGCCGTCATCGACGAAGTCTCCGGCGCGCTCAGCGAGATCGGCGCCCACATCCTGCGGCCGATCCTCGAACACGCCCTCCGGCACGGCAAGGTCGCCGACATCACCCCCGGCGGCGACGACACCGCGCTCCCCCGCATCGCCGCCCTCTGGCGCCAGGCCGCCACCGACGCGACCGCCTCCGCCGCCGACTTCGACGCAGCCCTCGCCTCCATCACGAACCCGGCGCCGGGCAACGACGAATGGCAGAGCGCCATGCGGCAGTTCTGCTCGGCGATGTGGGGAACCTCGGCGTGGGGCAAGCCACGCGAGAACTACCACTGGAACCACACGGACGGCCGGCAGCCCTCCCTGGAGGTCCTCCAGGACACGGCCCGCGCGATCGCCACCGCCTGCGACGCGTGCAGCACCCAGGTCACGACCATCCGCTCCACCATCATCGACGTCTACAAAGACGCCGCGATCAAGACCTTCACCATCAAAAGCTTCAAGGACTTCGCCGAACTCATCGGCGAACTCCCCACCCTCGCCGCGGAATTCCTCCTCAACATCGACACCGGCCGCCTCAATTCCGCCGTGGACTCCTACAACAACACGATCCACGACCTGGCCGACGACCTGACCAGACGGAAACCGGCGCTGGAGGATGCCAGGAGCAGCGTTCCCACCTACGCTGCGGAAGAGGCGCGCGCGGAGGCGTTCGGTGCCCGATCACTCGATGAGTTCAGGGAACAGCCCGGGTACACGGTTGCGGGAGAGGACAAGAACAACCACTTCTACACGGTCGACCTGGCGAACCAGGAGGGAGTGCACGGGAGCCATGTCGTGGACAAGCATGTCGGGCAGAGCGACACACAGCTCCTGAACCGGTTGAGGGATCAGCCGACCATCACCGCGGCTTCCACCTTCCTGGATCTCTCCACGGCACAGAAGGCCACTCAGGACGCCATGGACGCGATCGGCCCGAGGGACATCCCGGCGAATGCCGGAAAAGTCAATGTCGGGGTCAATAATCCCCAGAAGATCGAAGACTGGCTGTCGCGTCCGAGAAGTGACAGGTCCAGCCTCACCCTGGACCCGGTGGAGTTCGATCACGTGACGGGGAGAACTGTCCGGAATGGCTCTACCTCAGTACATGACACGTATTCAGTGAAGGTCGTTCTCAAGTACAAGAACGGTATCGATCCTCCTTACGTTGTTTATACTTCCATGCCCAGTTGACTTGTGTACGTGAATGAGTGATTCATGTGAGCGTCAGTGTCCTGCCCGAGTCCGTGACCGGACTCTTCGACCCGCGGCACAGCCTCCTTCGGCTCGTGCCCAGAAAACATGAGGAGTGGGCGGACGACCTGGTCGCCCTCATGCGCGGCGCGCGGAGCGAGACGGGTTTCGGTGTCGACCCTGCCGTGATGTTCGACGAGCTGAGCGGTGCCGAGGTGCGCGAGAGCCTTCTGCCGGTGACCCGGGAAAGCGCCCAGGACCTGCTGAAAATCATCGCGGCGGGATCTCTTCACGACGGGGTGGATGCGGCAGCGCTGCGTCATCCGGACGAGATCAGGGACGGCTGTATCCGTGAAATGCTGGAATCGATGGGAGATTCCGTCGAGTTCTTCACGAACCACGGCTGCGCGGAGGAAGGTCCCGACGCCGATTTCCTGGTGTCCGGCTTCCACTGGGAATCCTTCGCCGTCACCCTCTATGACATCGGCCTGGTCGCTGTTTCGCCGGACCGGTTGCTGGTGGCCTGGAGATTCGAGGACGCCTGACCATGCCCGTACGCAACAGGACGTCCACCTACCCCGACCGCGAGACCGCCCAGTGGGCCACCCAGTACGTCGTCACCGTCAACGAGCAGCTCGTGCACCGCTGGCTCGCTCAGTCCACCCGTACCCGGTTGACCATCGAGGCGGCGTGGCCGTCGCGGGAGAGTGCGGTGGGGAGGGTGTTGTTGCAGGCGATGATGCTGGCGGGACGAGGCGCGGTGGAGGTGAGGGCCGCGCGGGTCGTGCTGAGGCGGGATCAGGGCCGTCCGCAGGGGTTCGTCGTACATGCCACTTTTCCCGTCTACCTGTAGCCCTCTCCACCTCTCCGCACGAAAGTCACCCCATGCCCCTGACCCCCCTCGAACACGACCGCCGTTACGGCGAACTCGACCAGGTGATGCGTGCGTTCATCGGACAGGACGCCGATGACACGCCGGACGAGCCGAGTCAGGCTCTCGCCGCGTACCTGCGTCACACCTGGCACACCCGCCCCTGGGCGCTCGCGCAGGCGGAGCGGCAGGTGCGGGAGTATGCCGAGAAGCCGCCGGGGCGGCTGAGGGTGCGGCTGGGGGAGTACTACGTGATGCCGGACGTCGGCGTACCGGGGGACGGCGTACAGCAGTGGCTGTCCTGTCTGGCCGATCACATCAGGCGCAGCGTGGAGGAGGGGGAGGCGCCGCCTTTGGTGGCCCCCGCGACGCATTGGGAGTGGCATGCCCGCTTCCCCGAGCTGGGACAGTTCCTCGGCGGCTGGTTCTCGCAGGACATGCCGGACGAGTTCGCGGATCACGAGGAGGCGGTCGCCGACTACTGGGGGACCACCGATCCGCACCTCGTCGCCCGGCTCACCGGCGAGATCCACGAGCTCCTCGCGCTCGGCCTGGAGGAGTCGGAGTACGCCCTCGCGCTGGCGGAACTCGGCATGGAGGTCGACCCGCCCGCCCCGTACGCGCCGAGCGGCTGGCTGGCCCTGCTCGCGGAACGCCGAGGGGGCCCACCACGCCCCGCGCGGTGAGCCCCCTCGTACGTGGACTACTTCAGGTTCGCGAAGCCGTAGTTGAGCAGCTTCGTCGCGTCCTGGGCGCGGACCGTCGCGTTGGTGGACGCGAGGACCGTGCCGACCATGGTCTTGCCACCGCGGGTGGCGGCGAAGACGAGGCAGTACTTGGCCTCGGGACCGGAGCCGGTCTTGACGCCGATGGTGCCGCTGTAGCTGGACAGGAGCGTGTTCGTGTTGGTCCAGGCGGCCATCTTCCGGCTGGTGCCGGTCTTGGTGATGGTCGTGGCCGTGTACGACTTGGTCTTCACGATCGCCCGGAAGTTCGCGTCCTTGAGCGCGTTCTTCGCGAGGGTCGTGAGGTCCTGCGCGGTCGACGCGTTCTTGCCGTTGCCGATGCCGTCGAAGGAGTCGAAGGTGGTGTTCTTCATGCCGAACGACTTGGCCTTGGCGTTCATCTTGGAGATGAAGTTCTTGACGCGCGCGTCACGGGTGGTTCCCGTGCCGTACTTGTCGGCGAGCGCGTAGGCGGCGTCGCAGCCGGACGGCAGCATCAGCCCGTAGAGGAGCTGACGGACCGTGACCTTGTCGCCGACGATGAGCCGTGCCGACGACGCGTTGTTCTTGACGATGTAGTCGCTGTAGGCCATCTGGATCGTGACCTTGTCGTTCAGGTTCAGCTTCGGCTGAGACAGGACGACGGCGGCGGTCATGATCTTCGTGGTGGAGCCGGTGGAGAGCTTGGTGGTGGCGGCCTTGCCGTACGCCTTCCCGCTCGCGTTGTTCATCACGTAGCCGGCCTTGGCCGCGATCGACGGCGCGGCGGCGGCCTGCGCGGGAGCCGCGGCGAGGGCGCCGGTCGCGAGCATCGCGACGGCCGTGGCGGTGACGGCGGCGGCTCTGCGGACGGGCTTGCCCTTGAGTGCGGTTATCAACTGAAATACCCCGATTACGTTGAAATGCCCCTGAATGCGGCCTGGTTGGGTGGGGGGAAGAACGTGGCCGCACACCTGTGACACGTACCTAGCACAGAAAGTTGTGCGTCTGGTTCCGGGAATTTTGAATCTCTTGGGGAAGGTGGGACTTTCGGACAAGATCACCGTCCGCATGGTGAAACGTTCCCGCCCTTGCGTACGTGTTGTATCTATCCTGTGGGCATGCCACCGGCCCCCGCCCCCGCACCGCCCCGACAACCCGCCGCCGACCGCGTCTACGCCCACGTCAAGCAGGGCGTCCTGGACCGCCGCTTCGAAGGCGGCACCCTCCTCACCGAGGGCGAACTCGCCGACGCCGTAGGGGTTTCGCGGACCCCGGTCAGGGAAGCGCTGCTGCGCCTGGAGGTCGAGGGCCTGATCAGGCTGTATCCGAAGAAGGGCGCGCTGGTCCTGCCGGTGTCGGCGCAGGAGATCGCCGACGTCGTCGAGACGAGGCTGCTGATCGAGGAGCACGCCGTCCGCAAGGCGGTCCCCGCGCCCGCGGGCCTGGTCGAGCGGCTCGCGGAGCTGCTGGAGCGGCAGAAGGAGGAGGCGGGGCGCGGCGACCTGGCCGCGGCGGCCGTCACCGACCGCTGCTTCCACGCCGAGATCGTCCGCAGCGGCGGCAACGAGATTCTTACCCGGCTCTACGACCAACTCCGCGACCGGCAGCTGCGGATGGGCGTCGCGATCATGCACGCGCACCCCGACCGGATCGCCAAGTCCCTCGTCGAGCACGAGCAGATCCTCGACGCGCTGCGGGCCGGCGACGCCGAGGCGGCCGTATCGGTCGTCCGCCGGCACGTCGACTGGTTCGCGCACCTCGCCCGGGGCGATGTCCGGTGAGGAACTCCACTCTCCCGGGTGACCCGCCCGGCGGGCGCCGAGCTGTCGTCATGTGGTCCATCGGAGTGTCGGTCTACTTCGTCGCCGTCATCTTCCGTACGTCGCTGGGGGTCGCAGGACTCGACGCCGCCGACCGCTTCCACGTCGGCGCCTCCGCGCTGTCGACGTTCTCGATCCTCCAGCTCCTCGTGTACGCCGGGATGCAGATACCGGTCGGCCTGCTCGTCGACCGGCTCGGCACGAAGCGGGTGCTGACCATCGGGGTCGTGCTGTTCACGGCGGGACAGCTCGGGTTCGCGCTGTCACCGTCGTACGGCACCGCCCTCGCCTCGCGCGCGCTGCTCGGCTGCGGCGACGCCATGACGTTCATCTCCGTCCTGCGGCTCGGCAGCCGCTGGTTCCCCGCGCGGCGCGGCCCGATGGTCGCGCAGCTCGCCGGGCTCGCGGGCGTCGCCGGGAACCTGGTGTCCACGCTGGTCATCGCCCGGCTCCTGCACGGCGTCGGCTGGACCGCCGCGTTCGCGGGCAGCGCCGGGCTCGGGATCGTCGTCCTCGTCCTGCTGGTGCTGTTCCTGAGGGACCATCCGGACGGGTACGAGCCCGACCCGATGCCGCATCAGGGCGCCGCGTACGTCCGCCGCCAGATCGCCACCGCCTGGCGCGAGCCGGGGACGCGGCTGGGGCTGTGGGTGCACTTCACGACCCAGTTCCCGGCGATGGTGTTCCTGCTGCTGTGGGGGATGCCGTTCCTCGTCCAGGGGCAGGGGCTCACGCGGGGCGAGGCGGGCGGGCTGCTGACCCTCGTCGTCCTGTCGAACATGGTCTTCGGGGTGGTGTACGGCCAGCTCATCGCCCGCCACCACGAGGCGCGGCTCCCGCTGGCGCTCGGGACCGTCCTCGCCACGGCCATGGCGTGGGCCCTCGCGATCGGCTACCCCGGCGATCACGCGCCGACCTGGGTGCTGGTGCTGCTCTGCGTCGTCCTCGGCGCCTGCGGGCCCGCCTCGATGATCGGCTTCGACTTCGCCCGCCCGGCGAACCCGCCCGAGCGGCAGGGCACCGCCTCCGGGATCACCAACATCGGCGGCTTCACGGCGTCGATGTTCACTTTGTTCGCGATCGGCGTCCTGCTCGACGCCACCGACGACAACTACGGGATCGCGTTCTCGGTCGTTTTCGTCCTTCAGGCGATCGGAATCGGTCAGGTGCTGCGGCTGCGCACGAGGGCGGCGCGCCGGGAGCGGGAGCGGCTGGTGGCGTCCCGGGTGGAGACGGTGCACGTTCCCGCGTAGGGACGAGAGGGGGTGCCGGGTGACCCCGGCCCCCTTTCTGCCGTCCGTACGGCTACGGCGTGACCGTGAAGTTTCTGAGGATCGCCGCCGTCAGCTCCGGGTCGCCCTCCGCCTTGACCCGGTCGGCGACCGCCTCCGGCGTGACCCGGCCGCACGCGAGGCGGACGTACGTCTCCCAGTCGAGGACGAAGGACGCGGCCGGGCCCAGCGCGGGAACCGTCTCCAGGGTGCCGCGGCCCTGGATGTCGACGCGGATCGTGCGCAGGAACTCGATCGGGCCGGTGACGTCGAAGACGATCGCGGAGCTGCGGGGGGCGTTCGACTTCTCGGCGACGATCGCGGGGAGCGCGTCGAGGAGGACGTCCCGGGCGATGTGCGCGCCGGGGGAGTCGAGGTTGCCGGGGCGGCCCAGCGCCGTACGGAGGTCCTGTTCGTGGGCCCAGATGGTGAACGCGTGGGAGCGCATCGACTCTTCGAGGGTCAGCTCCGTGCCCAGCGGGCCGCGGACCTTCGCCGAGGGGTCGCGGTTCTCGTTCCGCAGCTGCCGGTTGCGGCGGATGATCGTGTACTCCAGCTCCGCCGTCATCTCCGGGGACGTGTGGTGGCGGCGGACGTCGACCTGGACCTCCATGTACCGCTGGAGGTCGGTCGTCAGGTGGAAGAGGTCGCGCGGGAGGGAGTGGATCGGGCGCGGGTCGCCGTACATCTCGCAGTCCAGGCCGATGACGTGCGAGACGACGTCCCTCACCGACCAGCCGGGGCACGGCGTACGGAGGTTCCAGTCCGCCTCCACCAGGGGCTCCACCAGCTCGGTTATCGCTTCTATGGAGTGCGTCCAGGCGTCGGCGTAGGGCTGGAGGGTGGGATGCAGACTCACGGAACGGGACCCCTCGGCGGTCGGTACACGGGCGGCGGTCGGTGGCGGCGTTGCCAGCGGAGGTTGTCGGCTGCTGTCGGCGGGCGTCTTGAAACGCTAAGTTACGCTGCTGTGGACGGCCCCGGCAGTGCTTTCGTGTGACGATCGTAGGCCGATGTGGACTGCTCGAATGCCAGGACGGTGGTAGTGTGCGCGCCTCGTTGATCCAAGTCGCCGTGGACGAGGGCGAATCGGTCGAAGCCCGGCGGGGGCGGGTCGCCGCTCTCGTACGCGCGTGCAGTGACTCCGATCTCGTCGTCCTCCCCGAGCTGTGGACCACCGGCGCCTTCGCGTACGAGCTGTTCTCGGCCGAGTCCGAGGCGCTGCGGGGGGCGACGTACGACGTGATGGCGAAGGCCGCCGCCGACGCGGGGGTCTGGCTGCACGCCGGGTCGATTCCCGAGCGCGGGGCCGATGGAGCCCTCTACAACACCTCCCTCTTTTTCTCACCGAGCGGTGACCTCGCCGCGACCTACCGGAAGATCCACCGGTTCGGCTTCGACAAGGGCGAGGCCGTGCTGATGGGGGCCGGTCAGGATCTGGTCGCCGTCCGTCTGCCCGACACCGTCGTCGGTGTCGCCACCTGCTACGACCTCCGTTTCCCCGAGCTGTTCCGCGGTCTCGTCGACCTGGGCGCCGAGACCCTCGTGCTGTCGGCGGGCTGGCCGGAGCGCCGCCGGTCCCACTGGACGCTGCTGGCTCAGGCGCGGGCTGTCGAGAACCAGGCGTTCGTCCTTGCCTGTGGAACGGCCGGGACGCATGCCGGGGTTCCCCAGGCCGGTCACTCGATCGTGGTAGACCCGTGGGGCGCTGTGCTGGGGGAGGCCGGGCACGGTGAGGAGGTCCTCACCGTGGAGTTCGAGCCGGGGCAGGTGGGGGAGACGCGGGAGGTGTTCCCGGCGCTGAAGGACCGGGTGCTGGGGCTGGCGGCGCCGGAGCGGTGAGGGGCGCGGCGCCGGAGCGGGCCGGCGTTGGTGGCGCCGGGCCGGCTGAGGGGCGGCCGGGGTTCGGGGCGCCGGGTCGGCCGAGGGCCGCGCTCACCGCGCGCGTGCGGGTCAGTCGTCCTCGCGTTCCTTCTCCGCGAGGTGGATGACGCACACCGTCACCGCGATCAGCAGCGCCGGGTCCGCGTCCTCGTGGACGACGTCCACGCCGTNNNNTCGACGAGGACGCGCCCGCGCGTGTCCTTCAGCTCGAACGTGTCCCGCAGGCGCATCGCCTTGCCGTCGACCAGGAACACCTTCTGGCCTCGGTCGTCCTCGATCCAGTAGTCCTCGCCGAAGCCGAGGAGCCGGTCGCGTACCAGGAATCTCATGCCGGTACGGCTTCCCCGCCGCCGGGTCCGAAACGCCGCCTGTACGCCGAGGGGCTGAGTCCGGTCGCGTGCCG
>NZ_LIRL01000455.1 GCF_001419795.1 Streptomyces niveiscabiei | reverse complement strand
CCCCCCATCTCCGTCCGTTCCGCGCCGACGCCCCTGCGCCCCCTGCGCTACGAGCTGCGGCGGGCCTGCGGGATCAGCACGGGGTTCCTCGTCGGCGCGGGGACGCTGGTCGTCTCCGTGGTCACCGCGCTGCTGCTGGCCCGGCTCGGACACACCCCGCAGGCACGGCTGTTCGCGGCGTGGCCCGCGCAGTCGCCGCTGCCTCCGGCGGCCCTCGGGGCGGGGCTGCTGGGGGCGCTGGCCTTCGGGGACGAGTTCCGGCACCCCGCGCTGGCCGCGGACCGCGGCACCGTGCCCCGGCGGCTGGGGCTGCTGGCCGCGAAGCTCCTCGTCACCGCCCTCACCGCACTGCTGCTGGCCTTCCTCACGGTGGGCTGCGACGCCGAGGCGCTCTACCTGGTCTACGGACGGGAGGTCGCGGAAGTTCCCGCGGACTGGCCGGCTCTCGGCGCGAGTTGGGCCGGCCTCGTGGTCGGGTGCGCCTGGGCCGGGGTGCTGGCGGCCGGCGTGTTCCGGTCCACGACCGCCGGGCTCGCTGCCGTGCTCGCCGTACCCGTCGCCGTCGTACCGCTGCTGCACCGGCTGTCGGCCGGCACGTCCGTGCGTACGGCGGCCGGGATGCCCGCGCGGGCGCGCGAGCTGTTCCTGCTGCGCTGGCCCTTCGGCGGCGAGCGCTACCTCGACGCCGTCGCGCGCGTGGTGGCCCAACCCGTGGGCGGCGCACTGGCGTTGTCGCTCACCACCCTGCTGTGCGCGTACCTGCTCACCACCCTGCGCGGCCGGGTCCGATGACGGCCCTCCACGCGCGCGGTGCGCACAACTCCCCCCAGAAAGCCCATTTCTTTCCGATAAGGCGTCAATTCCGACGGGGTGAGCGATCACCCTTTCGTGTGCTTTTCACCAAAGCCCTCAAGGGAGTTGGGGCCGACGCCGACAAAAGATCCGTGAGTACCCTTGCGCACACCATGATGACCGCCGCCCGCTCCGCCGACTCTGGTCTGGCCGCCCCGGGCGAACTCGACCGTTACCCCTACGCCGAGCCCCCCGCCGACCGCTCTCCCGTCTGGGACGGCGTCGATTCCGACCTCGGCCGCGTGGGCCGCCGCGCCACCGGCAGCCGCGGACGCGGGCTGCACGGCCAACTCGTCCAGCAGCTCGGGCAGATGATCGTCTCCGGCGACCTCGGCGCCGACCGCCCCCTGGTGCCCGAGGAGATCGGACAGCGCTTCGAGGTCTCCCGCACCGTCGTCCGCGAGTCGCTGCGCGTCCTGGAGGCCAAGGGCCTGGTGAGCGCCCGGCCGAACGTCGGCACGCGCGTGCGCCCCGTCAGCGACTGGAACCTGCTCGACCCCGACATCATCGAGTGGCGCGCCTTCGGCCCGCAGCGCGACGACCAGCGCCGTGAGCTGACCGAACTGCGCTGGACCATCGAGCCGCTCGCCGCCCGCCTGGCCGCCGGGCACGGCCGGGAGGACGTCCAGCAGCGGCTGTCCGACATGGTCGAGATCATGGGGCACGCCATGGCGCAGGGCGACGCGCTGACGTACTCGCGCGCGGACGCCGAGTTCCACACCCTGCTCATCCAGGTCGCCGGCAACCGGATGCTGGAGCACCTCTCCGGGATCGTCTCCTCCGCCCTCCAGGTCTCCGGCGGCCCGGCCACCGGCTGCGACCGGCCGAACGAGGCGTCCCTCGCGCACCACGCGCGCATGGTCGACGCGCTCGCCGCGGGTGACGCCGCGGGCGCGGAGGCGGCGATGCGGCAGCTGCTCACCGTCCACCCCGAGGTGGAGCGCGTGGTCCCGGCGCCGCGCGAGCACTGACCGCGCCCTCGCGGGCGGTGCGGCCCGGGACGCTCTTCCCTCCTCCGGCGTCCCTTCGGGCCGGTGCCCCGCCCTCCGGTCGGACTCCGCAGGACCCCTCGCGGGCCCTGCGGAGTCCGACGGTGCGGCATGGCGGGAGAGCGTTTCGATCATGAAGCGATCACGGATGCGGCCTCCTCTGACCATGTCTGACCGTTTTTGAGCGCTTACGGGGTGTGACTCGGGCCACGTAGATTGGGCGTAACACTCGTGGGAACAGCGCGATGACCTAAGAGGTGACAGCCGAGGAGGGAATACGGACGCCGTTCACGGCGCTGTGCATTCTCCCGGCCCCCGCCCGCCCGTCGGTCCATCCCCAAGGCCGGTGGTCGGCTCCTGTCCGCAGTGGACGGGGCCGGAAGCCGTTTTCCAACGTTCCGAGAGGTTGTTCGTGTCGGCCAGCACATCCCGTACGCTCCCGCCGGAGATCGCCGAGTCCGTCTCTGTCATGGCGCTCATTGAGCGGGGAAAGGCTGAGGGGCAGATCGCCGGCGACGATGTGCGTCGGGCCTTCGAAGCTGACCAGATTCCGGCCACTCAGTGGAAGAACGTACTGCGCAGCCTCAACCAGATCCTTGAGGAAGAGGGTGTGACGCTGATGGTCAGTGCCGCAGAGCCCAAGCGCACCCGAAAGAGCGTCGCAGCGAAGAGTCCGGCCAAGCGCACCGCCACCAAGACGGTCGCGGCGAAGACCGTGACCACCAGGAAGGCCACCGCCACCACGGCCGCTCCGGCCGCCGCGGTGGCCGGCGACGCCGAGGACTCGCCCGCGAAGAAGGCCGCAGCCAAGAAGGCCGCGCCCGCCGCGAAGAAGGCGGTCGCGAAGAAGGCGGCCCCCGCCAAGAAGACCGCGGCGAAGAAGACCGCGGCCAAGAAGGACGACGTCGAGCTTCTTGAGGACGAGGTCCTCGAAGAAGCGCCCGGCGCCGGCAAGACCGGTGACGAGCCCGAGGGCACCGAGAGCGCCGGCTTCGTCCTCTCCGACGAGGACGAGGACGACGCGCCGGCCCAGCAGGTCGCCGCCGCCGGTGCCACCGCCGACCCGGTCAAGGACTACCTCAAGCAGATCGGCAAGGTCCCCCTCCTCAACGCCGAGCAGGAGGTCGAGCTCGCCAAGCGCATCGAGGCGGGCCTGTTCGCCGAGGACAAGCTGTCCAACGCCGACAAGCTGGCCCCCAAGCTCAAGCGCGAGCTGGAGATCATCGCCGAGGACGGCCGCCGCGCCAAGAACCACCTGCTGGAGGCCAATCTCCGCCTCGTGGTCTCGCTGGCCAAGCGCTACACCGGCCGCGGCATGCTCTTCCTGGACCTCATCCAGGAGGGCAACCTCGGTCTGATCCGCGCGGTCGAGAAGTTCGACTACACCAAGGGCTACAAGTTCTCCACGTATGCCACCTGGTGGATCCGTCAGGCGATCACCCGCGCGATGGCCGACCAGGCCCGCACCATCCGTATCCCGGTGCACATGGTCGAGGTCATCAACAAGCTCGCGCGCGTGCAGCGCCAGATGCTCCAGGACCTGGGCCGCGAGCCCACCCCGGAGGAGTTGGCCAAGGAACTCGACATGACCCCCGAGAAGGTCATCGAGGTCCAGAAGTACGGCCGCGAGCCCATCTCCCTGCACACCCCCCTGGGTGAGGACGGCGACAGCGAGTTCGGTGACCTCATCGAGGACTCCGAGGCCGTCGTCCCGGCCGACGCGGTCAGCTTCACGCTCCTCCAGGAGCAGCTGCACTCGGTTCTCGACACCCTGTCCGAGCGCGAGGCGGGCGTCGTCTCCATGCGCTTCGGTCTCACCGACGGTCAGCCGAAGACCCTCGACGAGATCGGCAAGGTCTACGGCGTGACCCGCGAGCGCATCCGCCAGATCGAGTCCAAGACCATGTCGAAGCTGCGCCACCCGTCCCGCTCGCAGGTGCTGCGCGACTACCTCGACTAGGCAGGTCCGTACGACGACGGAGGCCCGGTTCCTTCCAGGGGAACCGGGCCTCCGTCGTCGTACGCGCGCGTGCGCGCTCCCGCACGGTCGCTCACTCTGGGTTTCCGGTATCCATCCCAGAGTAAGGATTCTGCATGCGTCTTCCCCTGGTCCGGGCGCTCGCCCGGCCGCTGGTCCTGGCCACCGCGGTCGTCGCCATACCGCTGGTGAACGCCGCCCCGGCGGCCTCCGACGGCATCGTCGTGGGCGGGTTCCCGGTCGACGTCTCCCAGAGCCCCTGGACGGTCGCGCTGTCCAGCCGTGACCGGTTCGGCCGTACCCGGTCGGGGCAGTTCTGCGGCGGCGCTGCGGTCGCGCCGACCCTGGTCCTGACGGCGGCCCACTGCGTCGGCGAGGACGTGCTCGGCGCGCCCCCGGACCGGGTGCGGGACTTCAAGGTCGTCACCGGCCGCACCGACCTGTACACGGACGCGGGCCGGGAGATCGCCGTCCAGAGCACCTGGGTGAACCCGGAGTACGACCGCTCCAGCAACTCCGGCGACTTCGCCGTGCTCACCCTCGCCGAGCCGCTGCCCGAGACGTCGCTCATCGGGGCGGCCCCGGCGGGGGACCCGGCGTACGAGGCGGGGACGGAGGCCACGGTCTACGGCTGGGGCGACGTCTCCGGGTACGGCGAGTACGCGCACAGCCTGCGGGCCGCGCGGGTGCACGTCATGGCCGACGCGCGCTGCGAGCGGGCGTACCCCGGCGGGCCCGAGGGCGCCTACATCGCGCGGACGATGCTGTGCGCCGGGGAGGTCAGGGGCGGCCGGGACGCCTGCCAGGGCGACAGCGGCGGGCCGCTGGTGGCGCGGGGCAGGCTGGTCGGCCTGGTGTCTTGGGGGAGCGGCTGCGGACGCCCGGGGAGTCCGGGGGTCTACACGCGCGTCTCCGACGTCCTGAGAGTCCTCAACGGCCCAGCGGGGTCGGGAGAGCCCGCCGGGCCGTCAGACGGGCGCTGAGCGGCTTCGGCGGGTACGCGTACGGGCGGCGGTCCTTGTCTCCAGGGGCCGCCGCCCGTACGCCGGCCTATGCCGGTTCTGGCTCGTCGTGAACGCCGAACGTCAGCGCTCGTCCTCGGAGGCGGTCGCGGGAACGGCCGTCAGCCGCTCCGTCTCATCCTGTATCTCGGCGGCGATCTTCTTGAGCTCCGGCTCGAACTTGCGGCCGTGGTGGGCGCAGAAGAGCAGTTCTCCGCCGCTCGCCAGGACAACGCGAAGGTAGGCCTGGGCGCCGCAGCGGTCGCAGCGATCGCCGGCCGTCAGCGGGCTCGCGGGGGTCAGAACAGTAGTCACGTCGCCTCTTCTCTAGCTCGACGAGCTGTCGTACCAGGGTCAACATCCAACCAGCCTCAAACGTTCCCGCTTGCGGCTTTCCCTCAAAAAATCTTTCGAGGCGGCTGTCTGCTGCCGGTTTGGCGGCGAATGTGCCGTATTGCGCTTCTTGTGTGCTTACGGTTTCGCGCTGTCGATCATGTGGTCGGTCCTCCCGGCGGGATTGCCGGTTCGTTCTTGAGGACGTGCCCGGAGCCTAAATGGTTCATGCCTCGAAGGGAACGTGATATGTACTTCACTCCATCGAGCGATCGAACACGCATACGACTCTGGACTAGTCTGACTCCAGACGAGGGTGGCGTGACAACGGCTCTACCTGGCCTCGGTACCCTCTTGACGGCGACCGAAGCCGTGCCCTTACCCAGAAGGGCCCCACCTGAAATTCAGCGAGGAGCGAACCGCGTGACCGCCGATACGTCCGTGCCGTCCACTGCGCTGCTGGCAGGAGCAGACCGGGACGGCTCCAACTACACCGCGCGGCACCTGCTCGTCCTCGAAGGACTTGAAGCCGTACGCAAGCGCCCGGGCATGTACATCGGATCGACCGACAGCCGCGGTCTGATGCACTGCCTGTGGGAGATCATCGACAACTCCGTCGACGAGGCGCTGGGCGGTTTCTGCGACCACATCGACGTGGTGCTGCACGACGACGGCTCCGTGGAGGTCCGCGACAACGGCCGCGGCATCCCGGTCGACGTCGAGCCCAAGACCGGCCTGTCCGGCGTCGAGGTCGTCATGACCAAGCTCCACGCGGGCGGCAAGTTCGGCGGTGGCTCCTACGCCGCCTCCGGCGGTCTGCACGGCGTGGGCGCCTCCGTCGTCAACGCCCTCTCCGCCCGGCTCGACGTCGAGGTCGACCGCAGCGGCAGCACCCACGCGATCAGCTTCCGCCGAGGCGTCCCCGGCGCCTTCGCTGCGGCCGGACCCGACGCCGGGTTCGAGGCGCAGAGCGGACTGCGCAGGACCAAGAAGGTCGCCAAGGCCCGCACCGGCACGCGCGTGCGCTACTGGGCCGACCGCCAGATCTTCCTCAAGGACGCCAAGCTCTCCCTGGACCACCTCCACCAGCGCGCGCGCCAGACCGCGTTCCTGGTGCCCGGCCTGACCATCGTCGTCCGCGACGAACTCGGGCTCGGCGAGGGCGGCAGCAAGGGCGAGGAATCCTTCCGCTTCGACGGCGGGATCAGCGAGTTCTGCGAGTACCTGGCCACCGACAAGCCGGTCTGCGACATCCTCCGCTTCACCGGCCAGGGCACCTTCCGCGAGACCGTCCCGGTCCTCGACGAGCATGGCCAGATGACCCCCACCCAGGTCACCCGCGAACTCGGCGTCGACGTCGCGCTGCGCTGGGGCACGGGCTACGACACGACCCTCAAGTCGTTCGTGAACATCATCGCCACACCCAAGGGCGGCACCCACGTCGCCGGCTTCGAGCAGGCCGTCACGACCACGATGAACGAGGTGCTGCGCGCCAAGAAGCTCCTGCGCGTAGCCGAGGACGGCGTCCTCAAGGACGACGCCCTGGAGGGCCTCACCGCCGTCGTCACCGTCCGGCTTGCCGAACCGCAGTTCGAGGGCCAGACCAAGGAGGTCCTCGGCACCTCGGCGGCCCGCCGGATCGTCACCCAGGTCATCTCCAAGGAGCTCAAGGCGTTCCTGACCTCCACCAAGCGGGACGCCGCCGCGCAGGCACGGGTCGTCATGGAGAAGGTCGTCGCCGCCGCGCGCACACGCGTGGCCGCCCGCCAGCACAAGGACGCCCAGCGCAGGAAGACCGCCCTGGAGTCGTCCTCCCTGCCGGCCAAGCTCGCCGACTGCCGCAGCGACGACGTCGACCGCAGCGAACTGTTCATCGTCGAGGGCGACTCCGCGCTCGGCACCGCCAAGCTCGCCCGCAACTCCGAGTTCCAGGCGCTGCTGCCGATCCGTGGCAAGATCCTCAACGTCCAGAAGTCGTCCGTCACGGACATGCTGAAGAACGCCGAGTGCGGCGCGATCATCCAGGTCATAGGAGCGGGGTCCGGCCGGACCTTCGACCTCGAAACCGCCCGCTACGGCAAGATCATCATGATGACCGACGCCGATGTGGACGGCTCCCACATCCGCTGCCTGCTGCTGACCCTGTTCCAGCGGTACATGCGGCCCATGGTCGAGGCCGGGCGCGTCTTCGCCGCGGTGCCGCCGCTGCACCGCATCGAACTCGTCCAGCCCAAGAAGGGCCAGGACAAGTACGTCTACACGTACTCGGACCGCGAACTGCGCGACAAGCTCATGGAGTTCCAGACCAAGGGCGTGCGGTACAAGGACTCCATCCAGCGCTACAAGGGCCTCGGCGAGATGGACGCGGACCAGCTGGCGGAGACGACGATGGACCCGCGGCACAGGACGCTGCGGCGGATCAACCTGTCCGACCTTGAGGCGGCGGAGCAGGTCTTCGACCTCCTGATGGGCAACGACGTGGCGCCGCGCAAGGAGTTCATCTCCAGCTCGGCGGCTACGTTGGACCGGTCGCGGATCGACGCGTAGCCGCTGCGCTCGGCCTGGGCCGGGGCGGGTTGTCGTGCTGGGTTCGGACGGCGTCGGGGTGCGGGTCGTCGGTGGTTGCTCGCGCCCACGCGGCGGCTGCCGCACATCGGTAGAGCCCCGCGCCCCTTCAAGTGCCCCTGCGGGGCCTTGAGGGGCGTCTTCGGTGGGTTTCTCCACCCAGGGGTGGAGATGGTGGGGGTGGAGAAGTCCACCCTTGATCCACCCTGGCTCCGATCTCCTGGGCCGTCGGTTTCCGTAGCTTCGATGGTGTCGGCGGCAGTCGTCGCCGGCGTCCTCGTTCCGCTCACGGAGGCAGTGATGGCCGGGCTCGTCAACGCGTTGGTGATCGTGGTGGTGGTCGCCCTGGTGCTGGCGCGGCAGTTCCGCGCGGCGCCGGTCGACGGGGAGCGGCGCTGGTGGCTGGTGCCCGGGATCCTCGCCGTCGTGGCGCTGCGCGACCCGGGGCTGCTGGACGCTGGCCACCGCGTCTCCTCGGGCGTGTTGCTCGCCGTGGAGGTGCTGATCGGGCTCGTGTCGGGCGCCGGCTGGGCCTGGACGACCCGGATGTGGGTCGAGGAGGACGGCGTCGTCTGGAGCAGGAGCACCAGGGCGAGCCTGGGCGTGTGGGTCGGCGGTGTCGCCCTCAGGGTGGGCCTGTTCGGACTCGGCGCGGCCCTCGGCGTCCACCTGCACAGCGCGGCCCTGCTGCTGTCCCTCGCGGCGATGCTGCTGGTGCGCGCCGGGTTCGTCACCCACCGCGCGCGGACGCTCGCCCGTATCCACGCCCCCTCGCCGTCGTACGGTGACCAGGGATCCTGGAAGACGAGGGAGCGGGTGTGACGGAGAACCCATGGATGCGCTGGCCGTCCCCGGAGGCGCTCGCCCACAAGGGGATCTCCCCGGTCAGGAACTCGCTGGGCTGGGCCCTGCGGCTGCTGTTGATCGGCGTCATGCTGTGGAGCGCCTTCGACGGCGACTCCCGTGCCCACGGCTGGAACCTGGTCGCGGGCGTGGGGATGGCCCTCGTCGCCGCCGGCGCCGCGAGGGCGTTCTTCGTGACGACGCTCGCGCACCGTCTGTGGCCGTCGATGCTGCTCCTGGCGCTGCTGCTGGCCATCGCGGTCGCGGCCGAGGCGATGGGGTTCGGATCCCCGGCGCTCGTCCTGTGGTGCGGCTGCGCCGTCGTCGGGCTCCAGCGGCTTCCCCTGGGTGCCGCGCTCCCGTTCGCCTCCGTCTCCCTGAGCGCGTTCGCCGTGGTCAACGAGGACATGTGGCTGACCACGGCCGCCACGCTCGGCGCGCTGGCCCTGGTCGGCTACACCCTGCGGCTGGACGCCGAGGCGCGCGGCAACGCCGCGCGGCTGCTGGCCCAGGAGCGGGCCGCGCGGGCGGCCGAGGCGGAGTCGGCCGCGCTGACGGAGCGTGCCCGGATCGCCCGGGAGATCCACGACGTGCTGGCGCACAGCCTCTCGGCCCAGCTCGTGCACCTGGAGGCGGCCCGCCTGCTGATCGAGCGCGGCGCCGACCGGCAGCAGATCCTGGAGCGGGTGGTGGCGGCGCGGGGGATGGCCAGGGACGGCCTCGACGAGACCCGCCAGGCCCTGTCCGCGCTGCGCGGCGACCTGACCCCGCTGGAGGACTTCCTGACCGGCCTGGTGCGCGCGACGGACGGTGCGCGGGTCACCGTGGAGGGTGAACGCAGACCGCTGTCGGTCGAGGCGTCCCAGACCGTGCGCAGGGTCGCGCAGGAGGCCCTGACGAACGTCCGCAAGCACGCCCCGGGCGCCAAGGTCAGCCTCCGGCTCGCGTACGGCCCCGGCGAAGTGGCCCTGGACGTGCGGGACTCGGGCGGCTCGCCGGGCGAACTGGCGGGCGCGGGGGGCGGATACGGTCTCCTCGGCATGCGGGAGCGTGCCGAACTGCTGGGCGGCTCGCTGGAGGCGGGGCCGGACGAGGAAGGGTTCGCGGTGAGGCTGAGGGTGCCGGTATGACGGATATGACGGAGGGGGAGTGGGTCAGGCCCGCGCGGGTGCTGGTGGCGGACGATCAGACGATCGTCCGGGAGGGCATCATGACGCTGCTCGGGCTGCTGCCCGAGGTGGAGGTGGTGGGCGCGGCGGTCGACGGCGAGGACGCGGTGCGGCTGGTCGCCGAACTCGCCCCGGACGTCGTGCTGATGGACCTGCGCATGCCCCGCTGCGACGGGGTCGAGGCGACCCGCAGGATCAGGGACGAGCACCCCGGGACGCAGGTCGTGGTGCTCACGACGTTCGCGGACGACGAGTCGCTGTTCCCGGCGCTCAAGGCGGGCGCCCGGGGCTACCTGACGAAGGACGCGGGCGGCGACGAGATCGTCCGGGCCGTGCACAGCGTCCTGTCCGGGGACGCGGGACTGTCGCCGAGCATCCAACGGCGGCTGCTGGAGCGGCTGTCGGAGCCCGAACCGGAGCCGGTGGAGCCGGCCGGGCCGCCCGACGGGTTGACGCTCAGAGAGTCCGAGGTCCTGATCCTCATCGCCGACGGCCTCAGCAACCAGGAGATCTCCCGCAGGCTGCACGTCTCGACGACGACGGTGAAGACCCACATCAACAACCTGTTCGCCAAGACGGGCCTCAAGGACCGTGCGCAGGCGGTGAGTTACGCATACAGAAAGGGGTTGGTAAAACCACCAAAATCGGAAATGAGATAAGTCGGCCCATTGTCGCTTGATGGGGTGAAGAAAGCGGGAAAGAGAGTAGGGGATCTTCCCGTTCTGTCCATCATTGGGTATGCAGTTGAGCAACGACCGAGCCCGCAGTGGCGGGGGCGGTCCCGAGAGAGCACGCGAGCACCGCGAGGTGCGGCCCCCGGTCCCCGAAGAACCGGCAGGCGTGCGGTACGACGATCCCTGGTACGACGCCCTGGCCCCCGACTGGCCGGGAGCGCAGCCGGCGAGCGACCCCGTGCCGGCGGTCCCGGCCCCCCGTGACGAGGAGGCCGGCCGCGACGCGATGGCGGAGGTCTACCTCGCCGTCCAGCGCAGCGCCGCCTTCCAGGAAGTACGCAGCCGCTACCGGCGGTTCGTGGTTCCGGCGGGCATCGGCTTCTTCCTCTGGTACGTGGCGTACGTCATCGCGGCGACGACCGCGCCCGGGTTCATGGCCCGGCCCGTGGTGGGCGCCGTCAACGTGGCACTGGTCGCCGGTCTCGGCCAGTTCCTCACCACCTTCCTGCTGGCCTGGGCCTATGCCAGGCACGCCCGGCTGCGCAGGGACCGAGCCGCCCTTGACCTGCGCTGGGACACCCAGGAACTGACCCGCGGTGTGAAGGGAGGCAAGCCGTGAGCGGTACTCATCAGACCCTGGCCCTCGTGCTGTTCAGCGTGTTCATCGCGGTCACGCTGGGCATCACGACCTGGGTCAGCCGCAACCGCCACGGTTCGGCCGAGGAGTTCTACGCCGGCGGGCGGCTCTTCTCCCCGATGGAGAACGGCTTCGCCATCGCGGGCGACTACATGTCGGCCGCCTCCTTCCTCGGCATCTCCGGCCTGATCGCGCTGTTCGGCTACGACGGCCTGCTCTACTCGGTCGGCTTCCTCGTCGCCTGGCTGGTCGTCCTGCTCCTCGTCGCCGAACTCGTGCGCAACTGCGGGCGGTTCACGCTCGCGGACGTCGTCGCGGCGCGGATGAGCGAACGGCCGGTACGGATCGCGGCGGGCGCCTCCTCGGTCATCGTGTCCATCTTCTACCTGGTGGCGCAGATGGTCGGCGCGGGCAGCCTCGTCGCCCTGCTGCTGGGGAGCAGCGGCGCCGCGACCCAGGTGTGGACCGTCATCGGGGTCGGCGCGCTCATGATCATCTACGTGTCGCTGGGAGGCATGCGGGCCACCACCTGGATCCAGATCGTCAAGGCGGTCCTGCTGCTGGGCGGCACGATCGCGCTGACCGTGCTCGTCCTCGTCCGCTTCCACGGCGACTTCGACCGGCTGCTGCTCACCGCGGCCGAACGCAGCGGACACGGCATCGACTTCCTGGCCCCTGGCCTGAAGTACGGCGCGGACTGGACGTCGCGCTTCGACTTCATCAGCCTCGGCCTCGCGCTCGTGCTGGGCACGGCCGGCCTGCCGCACATCCTGTCCCGCTTCTACACCGTGCCGACCGCGCGTGCGGCACGCCGCTCGGTGGTCTGGTCGATCGGCCTGATCGGCAGCTTCTACCTGATGACGATCGTGCTGGGCTTCGGCGCGGCGGCGATCGTCGGACCGGACACCGTGCGCCAGTCCAACGCGGCCGGCAACACGGCCGTCCCGCTGCTCGCCCTCGATCTCGGCGGCGGGGACCAGTCCATGGGCGGCGCGGTGCTGTTCGCGGTCGTCGGCGCGGTCGCCTTCGCGACGATCCTCGCGGTGGTCGCCGGCATCACCCTCGCCTCCTCGGCGTCCGTGGCCCACGACCTGTACGCCTCGCTGCGCCGCAAGCACGCCAAGCAGCGCAGCGAGGTCGCGGTCGCCCGGGTCGCGGCGGTCGGCATCGGCATCGTGGCGATCGCGCTCGGCATCCTGGCCCGTGAGCTCAACGTCGCGTTCCTGGTCGGCCTCGCCTTCGCCGTCGCCGCGTCCGCGAACCTGCCGGTGCTGCTCTACTCGCTGTTCTGGCGCAACTTCACCACGCGCGGCGCGGTGTGGGCCGTCTACGGCGGGCTGGTCCCGGCGCTCGTCCTCGTCGTGCTGTCGCCGGTCGTCTCGGGCAGCCCCGAATCGCTCGTCCCCGGTGTCGACTTCCAGTTCTTCCCGCTCCAGAACCCCGGCATCGTCTCGATCCCGATGGGCTTCCTCGCGGGCTGGCTGGGCACGGTCACCTCGTCCGAGGAGCCTGACGAGGCGCGGCACGCGGAGACGGAGGTGCGTTCGCTGACCGGAGCGGGAGCCGTCTAGCCACGGCGCCTTCACCGTCGTACGGCGCGGGACCGGTCGTACGGCGGGCCGCGGGGCTTGGGTCATGGCGCGGCCCAGGCACGCGGTCCCGGCGGGCGAATCGTCTGTACAGGTGGACGATGTTGATGGCCCGTCGGGAAGTTGGTCCATGCATCCATCAAGGGTGCACGGTACTCATCACGACATGCGGTACTCGTCAAGACGCTCAACGAAACCGTGCTCTCAGGCGCGGGTCGCCCACACGTAACGGTGTTCCGGGCGGCCCGCGTCGCCGTATTTGAGGGTCAGGCGCGCGCGGCCGGTGCGCTCCAGGAGCTTCAGGTAGCGCTGGGCGGTCTGACGGCTCACGCCCGTGCGGTCGGCGATCTCCTGCGCGGACAGCGGGCCGTCGGCGTGCATCAGGGACTGGCGCACCAGTTCGGCGGTGGTGGGGGAGTGCCCTTTGGGCAGGCCGGGCTCCGAAGGCGCCGACAGCGCGCCGAACATGCGGTCCACGTCGGCCTGTTCGGCCTCGCCGCCGACGTCCAGGGTGCGGCGCAGCTCGCCGTACGCCTCCAGCTTCGCGCGCAGGCCCGCGAAGGCGAACGGCTTGACCAGGTACTGGAGCGCGCCGTGCCGCATCGCCGAGCGGACCGTCGATACGTCCCGCGCGGCCGTCACCATGATGACGTCCGCCTGGTGGCCGCGGCGGCGCATCTCCTGGACGGTGTCGATGCCGGTCCCGTCGGGCAGGTAGTGGTCCATCAGGACGAGGTCCACGCGGGGCAGCAGCTCCAGCAGGCGCAGCGCCTCGGCCGCGCTGTGCGCCTGCCCGGCGACCCGGAAGCCCGGCACCTTCTCGACGTAGGCGGCGTTCACCCGGGCGACCCGGGTGTCATCGTCCACGACCAGGACCTCGATCATCGCGAACCCTCCTCGGCCTCGGCGCGACGCGCGGCGGCGGCCGGCACGGCCTTCGGGGCGCCCTCGGAGAGCGCGTCGGGCAGGACCACGGTGAACTCCGCGCCACCGCCCTCCGCCTCGCCCACAGAAGCCCTGCCGCCCTGCCGCTCGGCGAGCCTGCGCACCAGCGAGAGCCCGATGCCGCGGCGCCCGTGCGCGGGAGGCCGCTTGGTGGACCACCCCTCCGTGAACACCACCTCGCGCTTGTCCGCCGGGATCCCCGGGCCGGTGTCCCGCACGCGCAGCACCGCTGTACGCCCCTCCGCACGCAACTCGACCTCCACGCGCGCGTGCATGGTGCCCGCGACGGCGTCCAGCGCGTTGTCGACCAGGTTGCCCACGATCGTCACCAGCCCCCGGGGATCGACCAGCAGGTCCGGGAGCCGGGTCGCGTCGGACACCAGCAGGGCGACGCCGCGCTCCGCCGCGACCGTCGCCTTGCCGACCAGCAGCGCCGCCAGCAAGGGATCGTGGATCCGCTCGGCGACCTCCTCGGCGGTGGCCCGGTGGTCGCCGACCACCTCGCCGACGAACTCCACCGCCTCCTCGTACATCTCCAGCTCCAGCAGTCCCAGCAGGGTGTGCATCCGGTTGGCGTGCTCGTGGTCCAGCGCGCGCAGGGCGTCGATCAGCCCGCGCGTGGAGTCGAGCTCCCGGCCGAGCTGCTCCAGCTCGGTGCGGTCGCGCAGGGTGGCGACGGCGCCGCCGTCGTCCGTCGGCATCCGGTTGGCGACCAGCACGCGCGGGCCGCGCACGGCGAGCAGATCCGTGCCGGTCACCCGGCCGGCCAGGACGTCCGCCGTACGGCCCGCGCCGAGCGCGTCGTCCGGGGAGCGGCCCACGGCCTCCTCGCCGATGCCCAGCAGGCGCTGCGCCTCGTCGTTGAGAAGCCGCACACGGCCCGCGCGGTCCAGCGCCACGACACCCTCCCGGATGCCGTGCAGCATCGCCTCACGCTCCGACAGCAGCGCCGAGATGTCCGAGAAGGCCAGGTCACGAGTCTGCCGGTGGACCCGGCGCGAGATCAGCCAGGCCGCCAGCGCGCCCACCGCGAGGGCGCCGCCCGCGTACGCGAACAGCCCCGGGATCGCGTGGATCAGGCGCGCGCGGACGCTGTCGTACTCGATGCCGACCGATACCGCCCCGACGATGTGCCCCTCCGCGTCCCTCAAAGGCACCTTCCCGCGCGCGGAGCGGCCCAGCGTGCCCTCGTCGATCTCCATCACCGCCCGGCCCGCCAGCGCCTTCTGCGGGTCCGTGGAGACGACGCCGCCGATCTGGTCCGGGTCCCGGTGCGACCAGCGGACGCCGGCCCTGTTCATCACGACGACGTACTCGGCTCCACTCGCCCTGCGGATCCGCTCCGCCTCCCGCTGCACCGGGCCGTCCACCGACGGCCCGCTGCTCTTCAGGTCCTCCGCGAGCTGTGGCATCGCCGCCGTCGTCTGCGCGATCGCCAGCGCGCGACGCATCGCCTGGTCGTCGAGTTGGTCGCTGAGCGGCGCGAGGAACAGGCCCGTCGCGAGCACCACCACGCCTGCCGCGATCGACAGCTGCATCAGCAGGATCTGCGAGAAGGCGCGCCGGGGGAGGC